>CAZKUS010000241.1:0-3687 GCA_964556025.1 uncultured Clostridia bacterium
CATTCACTATTTTACTAACTTGAGCTAAGATCTGATCTAGATCCTCAATCAAGTGGTGATATGTTTCTACTGCATCACTTCTGTCATCCGATCCAAACCTTGTTCAAGCATTTTCCGGGGGCATCCAAAATTTAATCTCAAAAACCCTTCTCCACCAGGTCCGAAATTGTCACCTAATTGAAGGGCTACTTTACTCTCTGAAATTAGTTGTTTATGAATTTCACTAGAACTTATGCGTTTAGCTCTAACATCCAGCCATGCCAGATATGTTCCTTCTGAATCAATTACCTGCACATCAGAATAATTATCTTCCACAAAATCACACAAAAAACGGTAGTTGCCGTACAAGTATTCACGTAAACTGTCCAGCCAATCTGCACCATATCTAAAACAAGCTTCTCCTCCCACCAATCCGAAGATATTTGGTTTAGAAAGCCCATTTGATTCCATTGTGTGTAAAAAAGTTTGACGCAAGTTCTTATTAGGTATAACCACATTAGAAATTTGCAATCCAGGAATATTAAAAGTCTTGGCTGGTGAAGTACATAGTATTACATTGTCTAACATAAATTCCGCCACATTGGCAAATGTGTGGTTATCATTTCCAGGAAAAGTCAAATCAGCATGAATTTCATCAGAGAGAACCAGTACATTGTGCTTATTACATATTTCAGCAATTTTGCGCAATTCTTCAGCTGTCCACACACGACCGACAGGGTTATGTGGACTACAGAGCATAAACAATTTTGTACGACTATCTTTCATCTTGTATTCTAAATCATCAAAGTCGATATAGTATCTTCCCTCTTTTTCCACCAGTTGATTATTCACTACATGACAGCCATTATTTTGTACAATTTTGAAAAAAGAAGGGTAAACAGGTGATTGGATGACCACTTTATCCCCAGGGTTTGTAAAGGAACGAACCATAATATTCAATGAAGGTACTACCCCGGGAGAAATGTGCAGCCAGTCAGATTCGATTTGACAGTTATAACGATTACTAAACCAGTCCAGCACCGCTTCTCTATAACCAGAATAGTTAGCACTATACCCATAAACTCCGTGTTGAGCTCTTTCCACAATGGCTTCTATAGCTTCAGGTGGTGACTTAAAGTCCATATCAGCAACCCACATGGGAAGTAGATCATCAGAGCCGAACATTTGACCCATACCATCCCATTTCATTGAATGTGTGCCAGAGCGTTCTACAATTTGGTCAAAATCAAAACCAGACATTTTGAAACCTCCTTATAATATAGCAGTATCAAATCAAAAAATTTTCACACTATCTCTATTATATGTGCTGCCAGTTAAACTGTCTAATAAAAAAATTTTAGACCCACAGCAAATAGCTATGGGTCTTTTAATGTAAGCGCTGTTATATTCTGTTGTTGATAGCTGAACTTTTCAATTTTTAAGCCTTAATGTAAACAATAACAAACATCATAATGATAATTTTATTTAACTCAAATTATATCTTATTCCATTTCATACAATACATCTACATCAGCTTCAAAAGTAACCTCTCCCGGTTCTGCAGCCAAACCAGCTCTATCATAAGCTTCCATTTCAGCTTGTTCCACATCATCAGTCACACTTAAATCCATCTCAGTATAGCCTATAGATGTGCCGCCTTCATTTACCTGTCTAGCTTCTCCTAGTGATTTCCCTTGAAACTCAGCAATTCTATTTGCTTTAGTTTCAGCATTTTTCATAGCTTTATCCAAAGCTTCTAGTTCAAACTCTTCTTCATCTTCCACCCCGTATTCTAAAGACATGACATTGTTAACTCCTTCTTCAACACTTGCTTCTAATACAGGGCCTACCTGGTCTAAATCTGTTACAGTAATGTCAATTTGATTAGTAACTTCGTATTCAGGTTCTACATCTTCTTCAGGATGTACATATTGCTGTCCAATACTGTAATGACCGACACGAATGTCCTGTTCATCCAAACCCATATCATGCAAAGTGTCTACAACTGCTTCCATCTTTTCACTGTTCTCATCTTGAGCTTCACTAACATCTTCCGAACTAGTTTCCACACCTAATGTTAGATAAGCTAAGTCAGGTTCAACTTCCACAGTCCCTTCGCCTCTAACAGTCACTATGCTGGTATCTCCTTCAGGGTATACCACTTCATCACTCTCCATAGCACTTAATGAAGTTATAGGAGCAAATACCAGCATTAACCCGAAAGCCATGGCAGCAACTACAGTCATCTTAGTATTAATGTTTTTTAAAAACATCAAATCGACCTCCCTTTTAATAAATTCTATTAGGGAAGACGAAATTGAAGTCAAAAAGTAATGGAATTCTAGGTTATTTTTTGCTATCAACATTCAACTTTAACTGAGCCTTTAATTTTAGGTGGTTTGGGGCCAAAATACTGATAATAATCCACTCTAATTCTGCCATTGTAGAGTTTTCGTTTCTTAGAAGCTTTTTTATTAAATAATTTTTCAAAATTACTATGAGGTGTCAAAATGTAAAATGACCATGTAGGAAATCTTTTTTGAAAAACTGTTCCCATTTCCAGGTACAGTTGATCTACTTCAGGTTCTTCTCCTAATCTCTCTCCATAAGGGGGATTACAAATAATTTTCCCGTATTGTTCCTGTGAATCTATTTCTGTCACAGATTGACATTTAAATTCAGGAATATGGTCTCCCAGGGCTTTGTGAGCATTAGCTCGAGAAAGTTCTATCATTTCATTATCATGATCAGAGCCAAGTATCAGTAATGGTCTATCAAATTCTGCTATATCGTTTCCCTCTTCCCTTGCTTGATTCCAGTCATCTTCGTTAATATTAGGCCATTCTGTAGCGGAAAAATCTCTATAAAGACCCGGTGGAATAGAACGACCTATCATAGCAGCTTCTATGGGGATAGTACCAGAACCGCATAGGGGATCAATCAAAGCAGTATCAGGATACCAGCGTGATAGCATTATCATACCTGCAGCCAATGTTTCTTTTACAGGTGCATGACTTGTTAAAGCACGGTATCCGCGTTTGTGTAACCCAGGACCGGTTGTGTCTACAGTCAAAGTAACCACATCTTTTAAAATAGCCACCTCCACATTGTAAAACGGTCCATCTTCTTCAAACCATTCTATTCCATAAGTTGATTTTAAGTTTTCTACAATGGCTTTTTTGACTATTGCCTGACAGTCGGGAACACTGTACAATTGCGACTTAACTGATTTTCCGTCAACAGGAAAAGCGGCATCTTTAGGTAATAATTCTCCCCAAGGCAGTTTCCGAGTTAGTTCGAATAATTCTTCAAAAGAATATGCTTTAAATTCCCCCATTTTTAATTTGACTCGGTCTGCAGTACGAAGCCATAAATTCGCTCTGCAAATCGCTCGTTCATCACCTTCAAAGGTGACTTTTCCGTCTTCCACAGAAATGATTTCATAACCGAGATCTTTAACTTCTTGCTTTACCAGAGCTTCCATACCAAAAGTGGCAGTGGCTATCAACTCTAATTTAGACATCCAAACCCTGGTTACTAAAATCTGCACATATCTAAACAATGTGCAATTACCCGCCACCGAACCAAGAGAAGGTGACATACCGCAGGGATTTTCACCCTGTTCCGCCAGTATAGGGTCATCTACCTAAAGTAGAAGACAGACCAGCGGTTCCCTGTTAGGGACGGCGTGATTGCAGTAAACCTTTT
>CAZKUS010000242.1:0-1981 GCA_964556025.1 uncultured Clostridia bacterium
AAATGTCTCAACTGCAATTCTGATAATACTAAACAAAATTTTACTACAATCAATAGAGGTAGAGCTGGTGAACCGGGTACTGGTGTAAATTCGGGCAGTGCCTGCGGCACTTGTGGAGGATCGAAAGGGTGCTGTTAGTTATAAGATAAATATGTTTTTTAATCAATATTCGTTTTTAATCAGAAAGTTGATAACTGCAAATAATTTAGGTATTATTTGCAGTTATCAACAATAAAATTTAATATCAAAGGCAAGGGACATTACTTATTACAATATTGGAGATAGTAATCTGGAGATCGATTCTTTGAATTTAGCCGAGACTCCTCTTTGATTATACTGATCTTCTGTCATTTCCTCCGAATGATTCAAATCAATCAGAAAGGCTCCCTGCAATTTTTTGGCTATATCTTGATCATATATTAAGGAATTAATTTCAAAATTTAATTTAAAACTTCTAACATCCATATTAGCAGTACCTACAGTTGCTATTTCACCGTCCACTATCATAAGTTTACTGTGCATAAAGCCTTTTTTATAAATAAACCCTCTGGCACCGGATTCCAACATTATTCCCAAATAAGCTCTGTTTGCCCAAAATACAAACGGATGATCAGGTCGATCAGGTATAACGATACGGATATCAATTCCAGAATAGGCAGCTATTTGAAGTGCTTCTAGTATACTTTCATCGGGAATAAAATAAGGAGTTTGCAAATAGATCGATTCGGTAGCTGCATAAATCATTTTCAGGAAAAAAGATTTGATTTCTTCATGGGAAGAATCGGGTCCGCTAGTGACTATCTGCATTCCAGAATTACCAAAATGAGCTAACTTTGGGAGATACCTTTTATTAGTAGTTAAATTTTCATCAGTGGCAAAGTACCAGTCTAATAAGAATCTTGTCTGCAAAGATTTAGATGCATCACCGTGAATTTTTAAATGAGTATCTCTCCAAAATTCAAATTTTTGAGATAGCCCCAAATATTCTTTACCTACATTAGCTCCTCCAACAAATGATACTTTACCATCAATCACTACTATTTTTCTGTGATTTCTGTAGTTTATATCTAAAATGGAAAAAAAGAAGTTAGATACTTGGCCACCGGCATTTTCTAGTTGGGTAAAAAAGTTTCTGGGGAGTTTTCTACATCCAACACTATCATATAATAACCGGACTTCAACTCCTTGACTAGCTTTTTCAGTTAGTTTTCTAATCAGAGTTTTTCCGAGCTGATCCCCTCTAATAATGTAATAGCACACATGGATATGTTCTTCCGCACGTTCCAATTCTTGAAATAAACTTCTAAACTTATCTAACCCTTGAGTGTATATTTCTACTTGATTGTTTTCTGTATATACGATATCGTTTTGACCGAAGTTCATCTGACAAATTTTCTGTTGTTTTGGACTTAATGATCTATTCATATCAGGAGAAGGTGGCTTCATAATTTGTTGTTTTTTAATATCAATATCTGCTTCTGTTTTTCTGTCAAATATTTTACGTTTTCTGGGAGTTAGTCCGATGAATAGATATAAAATAAATCCCACTACAGGGAGTAGTACTAAAATTAGTACCCAAGCCCAAGTTGCTGTAGGGTCCTTTCTTTCAAAAAATATTAAAGTTATGACCATTGCGATATTCAATATAGTTACCGCAGATAAAATTAATGTTAAAATATTCATGAAAAGCATCCTTTTTAAACATATTTTAGTTTAGATTATTATATACTATTATTCTATCAAAATGATTGAAATAAGTAACTAGGGAGGAGAATTTTTTGCAAATTGGACTTATAAGTGACACTCACGGTTCTATTTATGGCTGGGAGAATTCATGGTGAAATTGTTTTAGAAAAAAGTTTATAGTATTTTTGACGGGTGTTTATATTAGTAATTTTTAAGATAGCTTTTAAAATCAGGGTTTACCCTGAAGGAGATATATAGTTATCCTCGAGAAGTTTTGTTTATGCGAGAAATTATA
>CAZKUS010000242.1:2081-3676 GCA_964556025.1 uncultured Clostridia bacterium
TATGCGAGAAATTATAATGAATCAAGGTATTTTTAATTAACTAAATGATAATTTTCACTAACAGTTCAGACATTAATTAGCGATTTAGTTATTAATTAATGTCTGCAGGGCGATCATAATTAGGCCGGAGGTGAACTTTGTGGGTTTAAAGAACTTGCTTAACAAACAGATTAAAAGAAGAACTTTTTTAGCTGTGACTGGGGCTGCCGGTGCCGGTATAGCTATAGGTCATGGTCTTTCTAGCCCTCCTGAAGAAGCTGAAGCTGAAGAAGACGAAGAAGTACAAGAGGTTTTTGATATGAATGAAAGGGTTGGGGAGATTGAGGACTATATAGAGGGTGAATGGATCCCCACTGGTTGTGCTGGTTGTACGTCTTGGTGTAGTAAAGAAGCCAATGTAGTTGATGGTAGAGTAATAAAGGTCAGAGGGAACAGTAACTCTAAAGTTAATGGAGAGGTAAGTTGTCCGAGAGCTCATCTGTCATTACAGCAATTGTACGACCCAGATAGAATTAAACAACCTATGAAAAGAACAAACCCTGATAAAGGAAGAGATGTCGATCCAGACTTTGTACCTATATCATGGGATGAAGCTCTGGATGAAATTGCGGATAAAATACTTGAATTGCGAGAACAAGATGAAAGTCATAAAATATCAGTTCAAAGAGGGCGATATACTCAATTACGAGATATAATCTACAGTCATGTGCCAGCAATTTTGGGTACACCAAATAATATTTCACATAGTTCTATCTGTGCAGAAGCAGAAAAATTTGGTGCATATTACACAGAAGGATATTGGGATTACAGAGACTTTGATGTTTTGAATTCTAAATACATTATTCTGTGGGGTGCTGACCCAATTGCTTCTAATCGCCAAGTCTCCCATTATTTAGGGGTTTGGCCAGAAGTAATGGATAATTCTAAAATTGCGGTAATAGAACCACGGTTATCTGCATCGGCTACTAAAGCTGATGAATGGCTGCCCGTTAAACCTGGTCAAGATGGTGCTTTGGCTGTAGCTATGGCTCATGTGATTTTAACTAGAGGTTTGTGGAATAAAGAATTTGTCGGTGATTTCACCGATGGCAGCAATAGATTTCAAACAGGTGAAACCGTAGATGAAGACACATTTGAAGAAAATTATACTTATGGACTGGTTCAGTGGTGGAATTTGGAGTTATATGATAAGACGCCTGCTTGGGCTGAAGAACGAACTGGCATTCCAAGCTATCAGATTGAAAAAGTAGCCACTGAGTTTGCAGAACAAGGCCCTAATGCACTGGTATGGATGGGCAGTGGACCTACAATGCAGGTAAGAGGTGGCTACACTTCTATGGCTGTTTCTGCCCTAAACGGATTAGTAGGCTCTGTTGACAATAAAGGTGGAACACTTCGAGGTGCTGATGTTCCCAGGGAGAGCTATCCTTCACCAGAAGATTATATGGATGAGAATGCTAAAGAAAAAGAGGGTTATCCTGTAATAGATCATAGAGGTAGATTAGAATTTCCGGCTCTTAACAGTGGAGAACCTGGTGGTGGTGTAGTAACCAATAGAATGGCTGATGGAATTTTAGAACAAGATCCCTATGATA
>CAZKUS010000243.1:0-3662 GCA_964556025.1 uncultured Clostridia bacterium
GGCAGACTTTCTCCTTGTAGAGGCAGTACCACCGGAAGTTACAGAATTTATAGCCCAAAAACTAGAGATTCCCGTATACTCAATCGGAGCCGGGCCTTGTGATGGTCAACTTCTAATCTGTGGCGATATGTTGGGACAGTTCCAGTCCTTTACGCCTAAATTCGTTAAGAAGTACGCCAATGTGGCCGATGAAGTTACAAATGCTTTCAAACAGTATGTAGACGAAGTTCGAGGGGAAGAGTTCCCTACAGATGAGTATGTATATCATATCAAAGATAGTAAAGAAGAGTTTGAAAAGCTGTTTAATCAGTATAAGTAATAGTTAGATTCAATTTTAATTAATATCTAAATTTTATGGAGGTGCTGTAAATGAGCAGACTAGAACAAATCAGTGAGTTTATCAATAACAAAGCGGAGTTTCCATTGAAAGATCTTTATGATATGCCTAGCTCTAACAAAACTTTTCCCGGAGGAGCCCATTATAGAATGGAAATCCCAGGAGTAGAAGTTCCCTCGAACATGGAGGTTTTAGTAGAAGAGTCACATAAGCGAAATATTCCCATTCATCGGGTGATCGGTACAGTATGTGGCTCTGCCCTACTGGACTTTCAAGAACTAAAATACATGGCTGAAATCGGTGCACAAGAAAAGATGGAAGTACTTTTGAATCCTATGCAAAGTAGAGGTTGGGATAGCGGACGTCAATATACCACTTCGGAAGGATTTGTTTCCGGTATGAGATTAAGAGGACAAGATAATCTTTATTTGTGGTTAAAAGAGCTAGACAGATGTTTAGAAGCTGGGCATCGTGGTTTCTTAGTTCCCGATGAAGGTATTTTATATGTGGTTAATCAACTGAGAGAAGAAGGAATAATCCCTCAAGAAACTAAATTTAAAGTATCTGTTTTTGCAGGTCACGGTAATGCTGTAGGTGGCAAGCTGCTTGAAGACATGGGTGCAGACAGTTACAACCCGTTAGGTGATCTAACATTGCCAATGTTGGCAGCTATCAGACAGGTCAACGATATTCCTCTAGATATTTACATGAGTCTAGTTAATTCCATGGGTGGCTTCCAACGTCATGTGGAGTCAGATGAAATTGCTAGAATTTGTGCTCCTGTTTACTTCAAATGGGAACCGGGAGTTAATGAAAAGGATATTTACAATGCCTGGGCTGAATCTGATCACTTGGATCACCTAGTGAAATTAAAAGTTAAGTACGCTCAAATTTCTAAAGAATGGTGCGAACAGAGCGGATATAATCTGGAGTTCAATGACTATAAAGAAGACTTAGCTATTCCTAAACCCTAACAATTAGAATGACTGTACATTTAAAATAGCTATTCTGACATTAAAAGCTTTGCCCTATTTACAGAAATTAAATCATACTGCGGGGCAAAGCTTTTGTTTGCACTGTCTAAATGTTGTTGTGGTTGCTTATTAAAGATGTACTGGAGTTTTCCAAGAAATTTATATCTCCAAAAGCAGGATTCATATGTTTGAATATAGAAATATACTACTCTAAATAGTGGATGTCTGTTTTATTAATTAGAATATTATCTTAAGGACTTTTTTAATAAAACCTAATTTCTAAAACCGTGAAATATCATGATTGTAATTAAAAGCCAAACTATTGGCTACAGGGGGTGCTATTCTTGGAAGAATTAAAATTTGAACCACTTTACAAACCGAAATATCCGGTACAAACTTTAGAAAAAGCTTTAGAAATTATTGAATTATTGGCTGCTCAAAAATCAGATGAGGGTTTAGGTGTCAGTGATCTCAGTGAAGAACTTAACTTAGGTAAAAGTACTATTCATCGCTTACTCGATACTTTAGTGGCATATCAATATGTGGATAGATTGGAAAATAACAGATATAGGCTAAGCTGGCGGTTATTTCAAATAGGCAACATTTTGCCGCGCCAGAGAACAATCAGTAATATTGATTCTAAAATGCTAAAAGAGCTCAGTGACAAAGTAGAGGAAACTGTCAATCTTGGAGTAAAGGAGCACAAAGATGTGATAGTAGTATCTAAAGTTGATCCGGAAATAGCTTCTAGAGTGAAAGTGGATTTTAGGGTAGGAGAAAGAGAGCCATTTCATGCTACAGCTATGGGGAAAGTTTTGTTTTGTGAAATGGAAAGGGACAAAATTGAGCAGCTATTTGGCAGTTCACAACTCCCCAGATATACTGATAAAACAGTACAATCCCTGGATAAACTTATGGTAGAGCTAGATAAAGTGAGAGAACAGGGCTTTGCTATTGATGATGAAGAGTTTAGCCCTGGCCTCTCTTGTATTGCTATGCCTATTAGGGACTATACTGGAAAGATTGTAGCAGCTACCAGTGTCAGTGGGCCTGCCTTCCGGTTGGGCTTTAATAAAATAATGACAGTTAGAGAAGAACTGTATAAGATGACTCAAAAAATATCCGATCAGCTGGGTTATGGATTTGCTGATTCCTATGACCAAGAAGGCTAAGCAAGAATATAACAGAGTCTAATTTATTGCACCTTTTCTAAACCATTATCAGTGAAATTAAACTGATAGACATTTTCTGGACAGAGCTCTTTATGATTTTGATCATAAGGAGCTCTTATTTTATATGCCCCAGTTATCCATATATCTCTTCCTAACATATAAAATTCAGGATCATCTTCCCATTCTATATCAATATCAACGGGAAGAGTCAAGAAACCACTGCCATATCGCGGTTCAGGTGTTCCGTAGACCTGTTCACCTGAGATGAGTTGTCTGATATTACTATCTGATAGATTATCCTCAAAAATTGCACCAAAATTGTGCTCATCATGTTTTTGTAAATATTCATGTTTTTCATCAAAAAGCATATCGACTGTTTCTACTACTCCATTAGAATCAACAACTAAATTTGATAAATTTGCCCCTTCTAGATTACTTTGCATTACTTTCAAATCACGGTAAGTTATGTAAGGGTAATCATCGCCAAAAAAACCTTGATCATCATCGGAAAAGCCATAATATAAATCACCCGATTCCCTGATCCAATTCTCTCCACTATCATTTATACCTCTAAGCATAATCTCTAATAGGTTGAGAACTCTTTCTCTGGGAATTAAATTGTCTTTGTTATCTACAACTTGTGAATTTTCTACTTCGCTCACCTGTTCTGGATTTACAACATGTAACATTTCTCTAAAGCTATTTGTTGTGTTAATCTGTTCATCTACGAATAGTAGATGGAATAGATAATTTATATTATGAACAGTATGATTTAGAGACGCTACAGGAACTCTGTCACTGTCTTGCTCAGGGTGGTAGTAGTCGGGGAACAACATGCTAGGTAGATTATCAGAGAAATCATGGTAAATTCCCTTTTGCCACATTTTATCAAAATAATTTAAATAGTTTGTTCCAGCTTCTATCCAATAAGGGATATTGAACTCCAAACCAGCATTGATTAAGAGTATTGAAGCATCTGCTGACATACGAGTGTCGATAAACTCCCCTTCAATACCATATGCATTTTTAAGGTAATCTGCTGTGGCTTCAGTTCTAAAAAAACCGTCAGAATCCATTAATTGTGTAAGAGTATAGCTACTGTCAGCTAAAATCAGTTCAAAGAGCTTGTTGTCTACTATATGACTGTGATCTGAAATCAATAGGGGTGTAGTACTCTGT
>CAZKUS010000244.1:0-3652 GCA_964556025.1 uncultured Clostridia bacterium
TATCTCTTGAGCATAAGTTGGACTAACTGTTGAGATCATGTCAGAAAACAGAACTCCACCTTTTAGAAAGCTAACATCACCATAATATTCTAGATAATCGGGATGATGGCGTAGTTCATCTTCATGCAAGGAAAAGAAGTCCTCTAAAACATGGGGGGCAAATACCCCTTGATAATTGAGGTTATGAATTGTCAAAATGGTTTTTATATTTTCATATGATGGTTTTTGACTAAACTGATAATACAGAAGAGGACTTACCATAGATGTGTGCCAGTCATTGAGATGAATGATATCTGGATGAAAATCTATTAGAGGTAGACTCTCTAAAATAGCTTTTGAAAAAAAAGCAAATTGCTCTGCCTCATCAAAGTAACCGTAGATATCATCCCGATCATAAAAATAATAAGAGTTATCGATAAAGTAGAAGGTAACTCCTTGATATTGATAAGTATCAATGTTAAGTTGCTGCTTTCTCCACCCTAAATTTAAAGTAGTAGATACTACCCGTTTAAAATCTTTTTGATATTCTTGTGGAATCACCGAATATCTCGGTAACATTACACGAATATCTACACCACGTTTTTTTAAAGCTTTTGGTAAAGCCCCAACTACATCACCTAATCCTCCACGTTTTGCAAATGGAGCGGCTTCTGAAGCTGTAATTAGTACTTTCATATCTGTTCCCCCTAGTGTTATAGTTAATATGATTTTGATAACAACTTTTTAAAAACAAGGCTCAGTTAAAGTTGGATGTTGATATCAATAAACACTTCAAGTGAACGTATCAAAGCAAGCATTCAGAGTGAAATTGAAGTTTTATTGCTATCAACAACAAAATATAATAGCGCCAAAAACAAAACATTTACAATTTACTTAAACTCTGCTTCGTTTAGCAATAACAAAAGGTGATTGCTGTGAACCTGAAACAGATGTATCAGGCTTTATTTTTACCTGTTTGTCTGCGATTATTTTATTTACTTGAGAATTTTTCTTAATCAAACTATCAGGAAAAATAATGGAATTTCTTACATTGGCTCCTTCTTCAACTGTTACCGAATGAAACAAAATACTATTAGTGACATTTCCATATATACAACAACCATCACCCACAAATGAGTTTTTTACCTGAACACCTTTACCGTATTGAGCCGGAGGTAAATCTTTAGTTTTAGATAATGGTGCAGGATCTAATATTTGTCTTCTAAATTTAGGATCTAATAGAGCAATAGATGAATTAAAATAATCTTCTAGCTTGTTAATTGAAATTAATGGTTCAGGGTATACCAAGGCTGTTATTCTCAAAGAATTAATGTGCTTATTGATAAGCTCTATAAGTGTTTCATAATTTTGAGAGTTGATCAGAAGATCAATTAATAGGGTGCGTTTCATCATAAAGGTATTTAAAAATGTGTAGTTGTTATTTGAATTGTTATAAGTTCTATAACCATTACTCATTATTGTTTCATCAGGTGTGATAGTAGTATTATTAGTAGTATTATTGTTATAAGACTGCCATGACTGAATGTAATTCTGTGAATACAACAGAGTGATATCTGATTCAGATTCTTTATGTTTAGCTAAAGTCCATTTAAAGTCAATACATCCTACTATATTCCCTGGTAGTATTACTACATATTCTTGATCACTATTGATAAGGTAATCTAAATTTTGATGAAACATATCTACATCTCTAGTTTTAGTTTTACTTTGTGATGAAACTAAGGTAGGGAAGAATAGGAATAAACCATCTCGTTTCTTATCTAGTCCCCATTCTTTACCACTACCTAGATGATTTAACAGAGCTCGATACTTTTTAGTAGTAAAAATGGCAACATTCTGTATTCCAGAAAAAATCATGCTAGATAACATAAAATCAATTAATCGATAATGTCCTAAAAATGGTGTAGATGCCAAACAACGAGAACGTGTTAAAAGTGATAGATTTTTTTCCACTTCATTAAGGTAAATAAGTCCCATAATGCTGTTCATAATAACACCTCTTCCTGTTGGGTTCCCTTAGATACCACAGTATTTTTAGAAATTAAGTTAGGTTCACCGTCATGACTACTACCAATTTTTACACTGGGGGTAATAACAGCATCCTGACAAATTATTAAGTTTGATACTTCAGTATTTTCATGAATATAAGATCGTTCCATTAAAATAGAGTCTTCAATTTGACTACCTTTTTCTACAGTAACTCCCGGAAAGATTATACTGTTAATTACTGATCCTTCAATTTGGCTTCCCTCGCAAATAATAGAGTTTTTTAGTTGAGCATCATTTGAGATATACTGTGGCGGATGTATTTTACCATCTGTTAATACAGGCCATGTTGACGAATGAAATTGTAAGGGACAGTCTTGAGAAAGGAGTTCCATATTGGCATCATAATAGCTCTTAATTGTACCTACATCTTTCCAATATCCTTGAAATAGATAAGCATATAGATCTCTTTTTTCCGAAAGTAGTAGAGGAATAACATCTTTGCCGAAGTCATTGGAAGAGTTGGGATTACCATTGTCCTTAATCAAGTAGTTTTTTAATATATCAGTATTAAAGATATAGATCCCCATAGATGCCAGGTTATTTTTAGGGGAATCAGGTTTTTCTTCAAATTCAAAAATTTTACCTTGGTTATCAGTATTCATGATTCCAAACCTATGGGTCTCTTCCATGGGAACTTCCATCACAGATATGGTTACCTCAGCTTGATTGTTGATGTGGGATTCCAGCATTTTACGATAATCCATCTGATATATATGATCTCCTGATAGTATCAACACATAAGTAGGGTTATGATAGAGAATAAAGTCTAAATTTTGATAAATAGCATCTGCTGTTCCGTTATACCAACTTCCCCCGTTTTTGCCAGTGTAGGGGGGGAGTAGATATACTCCCCCCCATGTACCATTAAGATCCCAGTTACTACCTTCACCAATATGATAGTTTAATTCAAAAGGTTTATATTGGGTGAGTACACCTACCTTATTAATACCTGAATTACAACAGTTGCTTAAGGTGAAATCAATAATACGATATTTGCCACCAAAAGGTACAGCTGGTTTAGCGGTACTTGTAGTAAGCTCCTCTAATCTAGTACCTTTACCACCAGCTAAAATCATAGCCAAACAATCAAATCCATTTAATGACATATTATTCCTCCTGATGAGTTTTTGTTGGTTTTAATACGATAGCAGCCAAGGGAGGAACAGTTAGTCTTATAGAATAAGGTCTGTGATGCCACGGCTGCTCTTCAGGTGCCAAAGCTGATTCATTAACTACTCCCGAACCACCAAACTCTTCCTGATCAGTATTAAATGATTCTACATATGGTTGTTTTACAGGCAATCCAATACGGTAATCATGGATCACTTCTGGAGTGAAATTACACATAACTATGACATGATCGTCAAAATCATATCCCTTACGCATAAAGGTGATTACACTTTGACTATGATCATGGGGATCTATCCATTCAAAACCTTCTGAATGGTGATCCAATTCATATAAAGCTGGTTCTTGACGATAAAAGTGGTTTAGAGCTTTACAATATTTTTGCATATTGCGGTGCATATCAAATTCTAGTAAATGCCAATCTAAGTCATCTTCATCTTTCTGTCTACTAATATAGTCAAATATCATATACAAT
>CAZKUS010000245.1:0-3649 GCA_964556025.1 uncultured Clostridia bacterium
CATCATTTGGAACAATACCAGTTATTGCTGCCATATACGTCCCATTGGCCATAGAACTAGGCTTTAGTGTAAATGCTACCATTCTTTTAATTGTAGTTACAGCGGGTTTAGGATATGCAGCTTCACCAGCTTCAGATTCAACCCTAGGTACTACTGCAGAGCTAAGTGCTGACGATCAACATGATCATATTTGGGAAACTTGTGTACAGACATTTCTATGCTTTAATATACAGCTTATTATCTTCGGAATTTTGGGAGCAGTTATTTTATAATAATTTCTTCAGTATTATTATATGTATTTTCTCCATAACTTCTAAAATCGAAAATTAAAAGCCCTCTTATCAATTTGCCATCGGATAAAAGTTAAAGAAAAGCCAAGCACTAATCCTTCCAGGATAACAAGCACAAAATATCCCAAATAAGAACCTCCCGAAATAGATAAGAGGGCTTTTTCCAAACCAAGCTGTAGCACTAAATCCGTTAATCTAATGGTGAAAAATATACCAACTGAGCTAGCCGCGCTCAGCACTATAGCACTGTTCAAATTGTTTAAGCGCTTTTTAGACATCACCAACATCAAGATAGCCAATAAACTGTAAAGTACAGCAAAGAACAGTTGCACCCTGAAAAACAATCCAGATAAAACAACCAAACCCATCAAGACCAGGACCGATTCTTTCCAAGTCAGCGTTTTCATATTAATATACAATACTAGAGGCGTTAAGATGCCATTTAAGATATTTGTTCCACCTCTAAAGACTGTAAAAAACAAAAAAAATAAGTGCCAGTGCCAAAGCGCCTCTAGTGATAGCCCTAATTCTGATATCCTTGTCCATCTATTATACCCTCCGCCTCGATATTTTTATGGAATTATTCATCAGATTTGCTCTTGGGGTTCACCTAGGAAAAATCCTTGTAAAAAATCTACCTGTAAAGATAGGGCCATATCTTTCTCTTCACGGGTCTCAATTCCTTCAGCTACAACTTTACTCCCTTGGCCATGCGCATACTGAACTATACTCTGGACAACTTTTTGTTTCCCGTTGTCTCTATTAATCCCTTTCATCATTTGTCTATCAATTTTTATAAACTCAGGAGCAGCAGCTAACAATGACAGGGCGTTTGAAATCCCGTCCCTAAAATTAGATATCGCCACTTTATAATTTAATTCCTTTGCAGTTTTTTGAATTTCTTCTACATTTTCTAGTGACATCATCTGGGAATGCATGAGTTCCACGACAATTTGTCCCGGAAAATGAGAATGAGATTGAATGATTTCTTTATTGCGACTGAGCGCATAAGGGCCATGGGGTATAAATAATTTTTTTGAAACAAATTTATCAGCTAAGAACTTCTCATCTTGTATTAATTGGGTAAAACTGATAGCATCTAGCTCCATATAGCGGCTTTCTTTAAACGCCGTCTCAATTAAATCGCTGGTATTTTGAAAGTATTCGTTATTCGTGCGCATTAAAGCTGCATATGCATATATACTGCCATCAGTAGCAGAAACGATTGGCTGATAGACGTGATACAAATCTTGCTTGGAAATAATATCGTCTAAGGCCTTATTATAAACGTCGTGGGTATTGTGTTGCTCGTATTCACTCATGCTGAAGCGATAGTAAGTGTTTTTGCCAAGTTTCTTAGCCCGATACATTGCAAAATCTGCGTACTCAATCAGTTTTTTTACACAATTAGTATCTTGTCGATAAACGGCCATACCCATACTTACAGATACAGGAAGGTACATACCGTTAAATTCAATGGACTCTTGAGATACATATCCACTAACCATCTCCCAATACTTGTGCAAATCATGATCGGAAACTTCATTAAGACCATGAATGTACAGAGCAAACTCATCGCCAGACACTCTTATGCGAAGAACATTTTCCAGGGGAAGGGCTTTCAACCTATTGGCTAATTCCTTTAAGTATTCATCTCCGGCAGCATGCCCATAAGTATCGTTGATCGCCTTGAAGTCGTCAATATCAATAAAGATAAAAACTCCCTGCTTCTCCGGTTGAGTCTCAATCATCTTTTCAATACCGGTCCAGTAATAATACCGGCCTACTAGACCCGTGAGCTGATCCTTAATTAATTGGTTATTTAACTGTTGGTTCATACTATTCAACTCTACATTTGCTTTTTCAATACTTCTTCTTTTATTGTTTAGCTCATTATTTAGTTTTTGCAGTTCTTCCAACCTCTCTTGAAATGCTGCTTCGCTCTGACTAAATCTCTTCTTTACTTCCATGCGCATTTTATTGACTACATCATTGTAGTCAGCTATGAGTTTTTGTATTATTTCAGGCTCTTTAGTTTGCCCAGAAATCCCTACAGCTGTATACAAATCATCCTCTAAACTCGGAAATACGTATAGTGATAGAGGTATTACCTCAGTATCATTTAATATTTGTAGAGTAATGGAATCATCATGATTGCCTTCCTCTTTTAGCTTGGCATTTTCTAATTGACGCATGAGCTTATCGCAACTTTTATCATCAAAAATCTCATAAATGGATTGCCCACGACAAACCATCTCCTCTTCCGATGCCCATTTCACAGTTTTAATGGTCCCATGGCTGTCCAAATTTACTATAAAGTCGATCATTTTATTGACACCACCTTATCTAGTCCATCAACGGTAAATCAAATTCGTTTTTGCCCATTCAGCCAGTTCCACACCACTAGCAGCCCATACATCAGCCTCCAAGCGCTCAGCCAAATGGGGATCTATATTTAACGCTCTTCCACCTACAGCTATCTTTAAATCTTGAAATTGCTCATCAGCTTTCAGTTTGGCGATAATATCCTGACACATATTCAAATAATTCGGCATAGTCACGGATAACAGCAACATATCAGGTTTATTTTCTATCACTGAGCTAATAATACTTTCCTTGGGTACCGCAGCCCCTAAGTAAATGCTGTCCCAACCGTACAGTTCCATAATATCGCACAACATGCGCACACCCATTTCGTGAAGTTCATTTCCCACACAACAAGCCACGGCCGTTCGACCAATTCTAGGCGTAGAAAATATTTGTGGATAAAATTTTGACATTACACTTTGGGTGACAGCTGTAAAATAATGTTCTTTGTCAACTGATATTTCACCGATATGCCATAGTTCTCCAACTTCCACCATGGCTTTTTGAAAGACTTCTGAGTATATATCTATCAATGAGTACCCCTGCTCGACAGTTTCGTCAATTATTTGATGGGCACTGTGCTTATCTCCTTTAAGTAAAGAATCCATATACTGGGCTCTAATCTTTGTCAGTCCGGTTTCATTAGCGGACTGACGCAAATATGAAATTAACTGCGTATCAGGTACTGCTTGTTCTGTTACTTTCATGGCATTAGTCAAATATAGTTCAGCTTTTTTGCTGTATTCTCGGGACATTTCTTCCTGTAAAACTTCCAGCATAGTCTGATAGTGAGTAATCATCTGCTGTTTTATCCTGTCATGAGATAAATCTTTCATCCGATAAAACAATAATTTTACAATCCAGTCAGCGTTATCGTTAAATATCTTTTCTGATTGATATTTAATAGCTATATCGAGAGTATTGAGATTGCAGCTTATATCTTTGAGCATCGATCGTTTTCTTCTGTCATCATATTCTTGTCCGAGCTTTCG
>CAZKUS010000246.1:0-3641 GCA_964556025.1 uncultured Clostridia bacterium
TTCATAATAGGATTTCCTCCTTGATATTGACGTACCGACTGACGGTATGTCATGTAACAAACCTATTAAGGTAAGACTCCCTTAACTCAATAGATTCATTTTTTAGATTAAACACCTTTGTAAAAGCCTCTTCATAAAATCGTAACTTTTTATCAAGTTTTCTTGTGAATTCTTCATAGCCAAAATCACTATTCTCATGGTCCATATAATAAACTAGTTCATCTATAGCTGAGTTTAAGCTTTTTATAGTATTTAACATGAATTCTGCTAACTCCCTAGAACAAACCAGTCCTTCAATGGTTCCTTCTGCGATCCCTTCTTCAATTAACTCTTGAAATAGATCAATTGATTCTTCCTTAAACGAATTAAATATTTTTTTCTCTAGTTTGAGATTTTCTTCTCCATAAAATGCATCCTTTAACTTGTATCTTGTTTCTTCAGAGCTTCCTTTATATTCATTAATTGACTGGAAGATTCGATTGAGCTTATCAATTGCAGATAAATCATCTCTGTTTGTAATTTTTTTAATAATCCTTAATGCTCTATTAGAGTACTCTTTAGCAAGTGATGTAATCACTTCTTCTTTTGATTCAAAATAATGATAAAAGGCTCCTTTAGAAACACCCATGTTATTAATTATATCTTTGATGGTAGTTTTTTCGTAACCTTTTTCATGAAACAGTTCTAAAGCTGTCATCAAAAACTCTTGTTTTCTGTTATCGCTATTATTGATTTTATTGTTAGAGCTAATCATTAAAATTCCCTCCTTATTAAAACCGACCGTCGGTTTGTTTAACATATAATAATATTTTAAATTTGTCAAGTTATTTATTTATCTTGTGAAAATATACTTTTTATAAATATACTTTTTGTAGTTGTTCTGTGATATATTACCCCTAGAATGTTCTGTGAAAATGTCACTATGACACGCCAATTTTTGAAGCATAAGGTTCAGTTTAAATTGAATCTTGATAGCAATAAACACTTCAAGTGAACGCATTATGCTGTTTTGATAATACATCTCAATGAGCAAATAGGAGAATCACAGTCAAATAACAGGAGGTTATTTGCTGATCATACTCATGGAGGAGTAATTGATCAGGAAGCTGTGATTCGACTATTTGAGAGTTTTAGATGTATCAAAACAAGCATTCAGAGTGAAATTGAAGTTTTATTGCTATCAACAACAGAATATAACAGCGCCTGCTTTTAAAATTGATTCAGTTAATGTTGAATCTTGATAGCAATAAAACATTAGGGACAAACTAAAAAAGACGCCCTATATCAGAGCGTATCACTAATTATCTATGGGTAACTACTGTTAAACTAGTCAGTCTAATTAGTAATTCATTTTTTGTGAGTTCTTCAAAATCAAATCTCCATTTCCAATTGTCTCCTATTGTTCCAGGGGTATTCATTCTATGACTGCTGTCAAGATACAAGATATCTTGCATGGGGATGATAGCTATCTTAGCGTCACTTTCCATTACCATTTTAATATAGTTCCAAGCTGTTTCTTTACGTTCTTCAAGAGGAAGTTTTTCGTGATAAGTTTCCTCATGCCAACCGATAATAGTATCATTGTCATGGGTTCCGGTATAGGCTATGGTGTTTCTTTTAAACAGGGGAACGCGGTAATATTTATCTGGCTGTTCATGAATGGAAAACTGTAAGACATCCATTCCAGGAAAACCTAATTGTAACTTTAACTCCTCTACTTTAGGAGTAATAATACCTAAATCTTCTGCAATAATATTTAGGTTACCTAGCTCACTTTGAACTTTATCAAAAAATTCTCTGCCAGGTCCTAATACCCATTTTCCATTAATAGCTGTTGTTTCCTCACCCGGTACCTCCCAATAAGATTCAAAGCCTCTGAAATGGTCAATTCTTGTGATATCTACCAGTTCAGTTAATATACGAAAGCGTTTTTTCCACCAAGTATAATCTGTTTCTAACATTTTATCCCAATCATAGAGTGGATTTCCCCATAACTGTCCGGTCTCACTAAAATAATCTGGTGGTACTCCAGCCACCTTATCTGGTTGACCATTGTCAGTAAGCTGGAAAAGTTCAGGGTGACTCCATACATCACTACTGTCATGTGCTACAAAAATTGGAAGATCACCAATAATTGAAATACCTTGCTTATTTGCATATGTTTTCAGCTGATACCATTGTTGGAAAAATTTATACTGTAAGAATTTATGGTACTCAATTTCATCTGACAGTTTAGATTTATAGTATTGTAGAGCATGATTTATTCTCCATTTAATATCATCATCCCAGTTATGCCATGGTTCTCCATTAAAATGTTTTTTTAGGGCCATGAATAGAGCATAATTATCAAGCCAAAATGCGTGTCTATTAATAAAATATGTATAGCCTTCTCGTTGTTGTTCTCCATTAGCATAAAAGTTGGTAAATGCTTTTTGAAATAATTCTTCTTTTACTAATTTAACTCTATCATAGTCTACATATTTAGCTGGTAGATCCTTTGGTATACTACTGAGATCGTCTTCGCCTATAAGTCTATCTTGTACCAATTTATCTGGACTGATTAATAGTGGATTCCCAGCAAAAGCAGAAAAACATTGATAAGGAGAATCACCATACCCCGGAGGATTAAGGGGTAAAATTTGCCATAAATTTTGGTTGCTGTTTTTTAATATATCAACGAACTTATAAGCATAATCACCTAGATCTCCAATTCCATAATTTGATGGTAGAGAGGTCGGATGCAATAAAATGCCGCTATCTCTTGTGTGATGAAAATTGCTTTGAAACCTATCCTCTAATAATACTTTGCCTTCTAAAGGAGCTAAGGTTAAGGTGATATAACCATTTTGACAAGAAATCTCATGATAATCGTTAAGTGCATCAACTAGAGCCTGATTAGTAATATTTATATCTGATAAATTAATATTCAAGTGTTTTTCATCGCGATGATTACTATTGATTACAATTACTGCTAAATTACTCTTGCGTTTTTGGCCAAAACTATCCTTGTCTCCATAGATGAATCTAGCAAATATTAAAGTATCTGGATCTTCATGGTGTAATATCTTAAAATCTCCTGTTCTTAAGATATCATAATGTTCTCTTAGGGCAGACAGTTGCTTAAACCAATTAATTAGATCGTGGTTTTCTCTTCCCCAAGGAAAAGTTTTTCTGTTATCAGGATCCTTGAATCCTTCTACACCAGTCTCATCACCATAGTAAATTGATGGGACCCCTGGAAAGGTCATTTGCCATAAGCTAAGTAGTTTCAATCTTTTTTGTGAAGTTTCTTGTGTGATATGTTGGAGGTCTTGGGGAGTATTATCTTTTAAGATAGTCATCAATCTTTCTACATCGTGGCTACCCAAATGATTCATGGAACTATAAAAATACTCTTTAGGATAGTGTTCTTGTAAACTTCCTATCCTTTGGGTAGTTAAGTTGGCATCTGAATTTTTCAATATGAAATCTAACATTATGTTTCTTAAAGGATAATTAGTGACCGAATCTAATTCATCACCTAGTAAATATTCCCTTCTTTGATCATAACTTATCTTATTAGACGCATCTTCCCATACTTCACCAAGAATTATAGCATCTCTATCTTTGGATTTAAGAGTTTGGTAAAAGCTTTTAAGAAA
>CAZKUS010000247.1:0-3640 GCA_964556025.1 uncultured Clostridia bacterium
TACATGCTTACTATCTGCCCACTATCCCCATCTGATTGATAATGGTGTCAAGTGATTCATCCAAGGTGGTCACCATTCTGGACGCGGCATTGTAGGCGTGCTGGTACTGAATCATATTGGTCATTTCTTCGTCCATGGATACACCGCTGACTGCTTCACGGCGGTTCTCCAATTCGTCTACCAGTAGTTCCTGGTTTTCCACCATGCGGTCGGCTTCCTGGGCTTCTACACCCAAGTCCGATACCACGGCATCAATGTAGTCGTTGAATGTAGTGTCACCATCGGGATCTGTGGGATCCTCCACAAAGTCATCTTCACTTGAAACATTTTCATTGATGATATCGGCGTCTTTTAAATTCGCTAAGCGACGGGCGTTTTCACCGTTTCCGCTTTTCATGACTGTTTCTAGGTCGTACCCTTGGGCTTCCAGTTCTTCTTCAATTTCGCCGCGATCCATATCTTGGATCTTTTCTTCGTCTTTGTCTATATACTGGGCTACTGTTTCATCATCGATATAGCCGGCGTTTATTTTGTAGACATCATCTCGGATATCTTCATTTACAGTCAGTAGTTCATTGCCGTCATTCTTCCAGTTGAAAAATTCTTCCACGCGTCCTTCAGCATCTTCAGGGTCTGCTTCGGGATCTTCTGCTTCCGCGTGGTTAAAAGCCCTGTCATCACCGGGGATTTTGTTGAAGCTAGTTTGGAACTGGGCCATGGAGTCGCGCAGTTCATCTATGTGGTGCTGAACGATCTCTTTAGAATCTTGAAGGCCGCCCATGGCTCCGTCCTGGAAGTTCACTTCATCTCCGGTGTGAGTCCAGCGGATCTCACCACCTTCAGGTTCTCGGTTATCTACATTGGGATCATCGTTGTCATTTCCGTTATCATTATTCTCGTCATTTTCCGCTTCCACATACTCTATCTCATTGGCTGTGTTTCCCTCTACTAGAGAGGTACCGCCAATACTTACCCGGGCATTCCCCAGATTGTCTTCCGATATGTTGAAGTCCGTGTATTCGGACAGTTCATCTAGGAGGAGATCCCGCTTGTCGCGCAGGTCGTTGGCATCTTGATTGTCTCTAAGCTCCACATTTTGAATCTGTTCATTTAGGTCTGCCACCTGATTGGCAATGGAGTTGATATCGTCGACTTTGATGC
This sequence comes from uncultured Clostridia bacterium, assembly GCA_964556025.1. Taxonomy (GTDB): domain Bacteria; phylum Bacillota; class Natranaerobiia; order Natranaerobiales; family Natranaerobiaceae; genus Natranaerobius. The sequence continues at coordinate 1,162 of CAZKUS010000247.1, forward strand.
TCATATTCTCATCCAGGTCTTCTTGTAAGTTGACAAATTGATCGTACATGTGGTTTACGGTATCAGTTAGGGAAACACCCCGCTCCATGACCTGGGTCCTGGCAGAGCGATCTTCGGGGTTGTCCGACAGTTCCTGAAGGGATTCCCAGAACTGGTCGAATACAGATCTGAGACCGGAATCCGAAGGTTCCGTATACAGTGATTCCAATTTTTTTAAAGTATCGCTTTTATTTTCCCATTCACCTTTATTATTGGTCTCTTCTCGGATTTGGGTATCTATAAAGTCATCGCGCATACGCTCGATGCTGTCCACTTCCACACCGGTACCTACCTGACCGGCACTTCCCGACATATTCATGGCCGGTTTAGTGTATGGAGAGGTGGCTTCCATACTGGCTTTTTGCCTGGTATAACCTTCACTGTCGGCATTAGCTATATTGTGACTGGTGGTATCTAGTGCTCTTTGATTGGCAAATAGCGCTCTTTTGGCCGTTTCTATTCCGTGAAATGTTGAAGTCAAGTGAATCTCCCCCCTATCAGACTGTTAGGTCTTGCGAAAGTTAAGTATCATTTTGCTAAGTGGTAAACTTCTAGTATTATAAGCAATCACTTATCAGAATTGCTAACTGTAAACTATCAATTGAACTCATTATGCGAGTTTGCTAGTACATCTTAACGAGCAAACGGGAGAATTAGAGTCAAATAACGTGATGTTATTTGCTGATCTTGCTCAAGGATGAGCAGTTGATCAGGGAACTCTAATTCGACTGTTTGGGAGTTCTAGATGTACCAAACAGAGGATTTGAAGTGAAATTGATAGTTTACAGTTAACAGAAAATAACAAAAGATAGCTTGCTATATCTTTCTGTCTAAGAAGCTCCGCTTACTTTTCTTGGCTTTCCCCGATTCTTCTTTACCACTTTGGGATTTATCATAAGTGCCCGGATCGTCTTTACTGGCCCCTACCAGTATATCCAGGCTGTAATTTATATAAGAAAGGGACTGTTCTATTAGAGAATTGTTTTTCAAATTCAGATCTTTTAGCTCTACCAACACATACTCCAACTCCTCGTACACATTGGAAAGGCGGTCTTTCATATCACCTTCTGCCAGTTCTATCACCCTGGATATGGTGAGATCGTCTTGAGGAACACCCGCTTGTTCTGCCAGCTGGGAAATGTGTTCCTGGCGAGTTTTCTCTAGCTCACCATTTTTAAATACTACTTTCTGTTCCTTTTTCACCAGTTCTTCTAGCTGGTTAATCTCTCCATTTACCAGTACTTCCTGTTTTTCCTGTTCGTACTTTACCAATAGCTTATAGGTGGCCAACTGTTCTTCTAAGTTCTCGCACAATTCTTTAAGTAGTTTGTCCATAATTAATTCCCCCATAATTAATTCCCCGTACATATACGACTACAACAGGAAAAAGCAGCATCTGTTTCCAACAGCGATTTTTACACACCTCGATCAAATTTAGCTGCTCCCGATTCCTGCATAATCTTCTCAGCAAGTTCATCACCCGATACATGGTAAGTCCCCGTCTGTACCGACTCTTTTAGATCTTGAATCCTGGCCTGTTTATCCGAGTCCAGGCGGCTTATCTCTTCCCGGGCAGCTTTGATCTCCCGGGACAGACCGGTAAGTTCCAAGGAATCCTTTTGTTTGGTCCCCTGGTTCCCCTGGCTCTCCTGAGATTTGCTTCCCTTGCTGGGATTATCCGCCTTTTGCGTTCTCTCGATCTGGGAGATATTCTTTTGATATGTTTTTAGATATTGATTGTAATCTCCGCGGATTCCATCCATTTTACTCACTCCCCGTAAGGAAAATACGTACATAGCTTCTAATAAATAAATCGGCCACCAGGAGAAATATCTTTAATAACGCAAGATCACTGGGGCCGGGATATTGTAAATTATATGGAGTTTGCTCTCTATATCTCTAGCATACATCAAATTACTATAACATGTATTTACCCGCGGAACATGTCAGCTTACCTATCTCTTCGAGACAAGCGGTCTTGAATGTGGATCTTACCGCCTCCTTTTTTCTCTTCTTTCTCTTCTTTCTCTGGCTTGTCATCTTTTTTAACTGAATCCAGTTCGCCCTGTAGTTCCTGTTTACAGCCTTCACAGTACTTACCCTGAGATATTTCCGCTCCACAACGACCGCATTCTACATTCAAGGCACTGTACTCTGAAGCCATGAGCCGACCTTCTTCGATGAACTTTTTAATCTGCTTTTGAGTTACTTCAGTTTCCGTAGAAACCTCCAAAATCGAAGCTTTAGGATTTTCATCCAAATATTTTTTTACTTTCAAAAATTCCTCTTCTTGCTGTTCAAAACAATCAGGACAGATCTCTCTAGCAACCTTCAAAAACAATTTTCCACAGCTTTTACAGTTCTTGAGGTTTTCCATAATCATTCCCTGGTTACTAAAATCTGCACATTTCTGGACAATGTGCATTTTAACCGCCACCGA
>CAZKUS010000248.1:0-3636 GCA_964556025.1 uncultured Clostridia bacterium
ACCTTCAATATGTTTTTGTAAACCTCGTTCCTGTTCTCTTTACTCTCTATGTATTCCCAGATCTCTTTTCCTAGTTTATAAGGATTTGAAACTCCGCCACTAATCACCTTCGACTGTGTATGAGCGTACTGCATGAATTCATCTTCTTCTGCAAAGTTCTCACCGGACATCAACTTGGTGTGCCAGTAAGCAGCCCATCCCTCGTTCATTATTTTTGTCATCCCCTGAGGAGCAAAGTAGAAACTCTCCTTCCTCAACATATTTATGATGTCTTTCCTCCATTCCTCCATCTCAACAGCTCTCTCTTTATCCTCATCATAAACCATGCCATTTTCTTCAATATACTTTAAAACATCTTCCTCAGGTACATCAGGTTCTAAATCTTCTTTATCATCTTTATCATTTCTGTAATCATCTTCATCAAAAACTTCCTCAATAACATCTTCCTGGAAACCCTTCTCCTTCAGAACTTCCTTCATGTCCTTTTTTTCATCCTCGGCTATCTTTTCAGCTGCCTCTTTGACATAATCTTCAGGTCGGTACTGGTTTATATTGTTCTCAATGGTGAGTATGCTATCTATCCATCTTTCAACTTCAGACCTTTCTATATCAGGATCTTTCATATAACTTTCTATCTTTTCGGCATGTTCTGACATCATATCTACGGCTGAAGAAGCATCAGATAGTAACTTAAACCACTTGTTATTTGCAAAAAAATCGGAGTGGCCATCAACATGAGCCATAACAAGTTTCTGGATAACCTCGTCGTTCGAATCCTGGAGATATGCGTGTGAAGGATCCGAGTTTATTACCATCTCGAAAGGCGCCGAGTTGAAGTATTTACTTCTTTTTGAAACCTTGTCATATTTCATCCCCCATCTCCAGTGAGGGTACCTTTCCTGAAAACCACCGTAAGCCATCAGTTCATTTAATTCTTCATAATCAACAATCCAGTTATTGATCTCATAGGGCTCAAGTCCGAACTTTGATGTGAGCTCGTTAATCTCTTCTTCTATCTCTCCCAGGCTTTCTGCATGTTTTTTCTTTCTCATCTCTCTTTCATATGACATTAACTTTCACCTCCCTCGGTTGAGAGTATGTCGTAAATTGCATCTGTCACATCATTTCTTGAGCTCAACCGAACAACCGCAAGGTTGTCTTTTGAGTAGTGCTTTTCAAGATCACCGGCAAGGTTCGCATATCTGCTTCCGTTAGGTTTTACCTGTACATAGGCATGGTAGTTCGCGTCTATGTCTTCCATAAGGGGTACCATTTCCTCGGTGGTATCATTGGAGTGATTTTCTCCATCTCCACCAGCGAATACGTATCTGTTCCAGTTGCTCCATGGATAATTTTCCTCAAGTACCTCTTTAGCTAGCTCATACGCTGAGGAAACCTTTGTACCTCCCGAGCTCTCCATTGTAAAGAATTCTTCCCTATCGACCTCTTCGGCAGAGAAATCATGCGTGATATAAACAAATTCAGCGTTCTCGTATTTTCCCTGCAGATACCAGTCAAGAGGTACGAAAACTCTTTTAACCAGATCTCTCTTCTTTTCCCTCATGGAACCCGAACAATCTCTGATATTCACTACAACCGCATTTTTCTCGTATTTTTCTTCTATTTCAGGGTGTTTGAACCTTTCGTCATCCGGGCTTACCTGGATATTTTCTGTTGCATCCCTGACAATATCAAACCTTGAAAAAGAATCGTAAGATTCATCAAGTTCTTCAAAACTTTCATAGATATCATCTTCTTCAACCCTGTCGGCAATCATCTCAAGTTTCTGGAAGGGCAGGTTGTAGTTCTTTTCCGTGAGCAGGTGATCAAATACCGAGTCAACATCCTCACCCTTGACTTTAAGTGCTTCCTCAACATACTCTTCATCGTAAAATCCGGCAATTGCTCTCTGCACACCTTTCCGGAATAGGTGTTCCATATCCAGGTTTGCCCTTGGACCGCTGCGAGCTCTCTTCTTGTAGGCGCCTATGCTTTCCTCCTTAACTTTTTTGCCCTTTGGCTCCATTTCCGGAAGCTCAAGTTCTTTCTCAAGTTCTTCTGCGAACTCCTCAGGATCCATGTCATAGAATCCATGTTCCCCTTCTTCTTCTCCGGGTTCACCTGCTTCCTCATCCTTGTCAGGTTGACCAACAGGTTCCCCGGGTTTAGGCTGACCTCCTTGACCTTGACCTACTCCTCCCATATCAGTCTTGCTGTATTCAAAAGAGGGAAGATCAACCACTTTGATCGGGATCTTGATGGAGTCACCTCGAGGAGACATGTCACCATTCTTAATAAAATCCTTCAGATCCTGTCTCTGTTTCTTTCCTATCTCCTTGAACCTCTTGTAATCTTCTCTTATTCCCATTAGTTATCCCACTTTACCTCAGTATTCAGACTGGATGATATGTTTGAAGATCTTTCAAAAACTTCTGATATTTCACGGATAACCTTGTAGGTGGCTATCTTTGCAGAATCCTCCGAATAACCGAACATATTCACCATATTATCAATTGCTTTTTCCTTTACTTCTTCGGTTTCAGTACCGCCAGGAGGGTTCACCCATCTGCTTGGATCAAAGTTCTCCCAGTGTCTGAAAACAGATTTCCAGGAGTTCTGAACAACCCTGTCTTTCAGAACATCTATCTCTGTGACGTCCTCCGAGAACTTGAATTCCTCTCCTTTTTCCTGGGCCAGCTTTCTTATACCATCGTATATCTCCGATTCTCTGAACTCTTCGACTTCAGATGAGGGCTCAACACCGTCATAATCTGATTTTTCGAACATTTCAAGTTCCTCAACCTCGAATACACGCATGAAAAACTTGTTGATGTCCTCATCGTCCTCTGTTTCATTGTACCAGTCAGCTACTTCATCGACATAGTTAACTATCTCGCTTTCGGAAGGTTTTTTATCATGAAGAAGAGCCTCTAAAAAGTCTTCTTCCTGTTTACCAAGGATATATCGTCTCACAGGTTCATCGATCTGCTTGTAGATTTTTATCTCTCTTTCGGATACCGAGCTCTTTTCAAGATTTTCTTCACTGGATAAATAATCAAGTATCTCGGACGGCATCAGTATATGCGAGTACTTGTCATCCATATCCTCAACTTTCTCAAGGATCTTCTCCCGTGTATATGTTACGGGCACACCGGTCATCCCGTCTTTTTTATCGCTCGTGAACTCGAAATCATCCTTCTCCAGTTCAAAGAGGGCTCTCTTCAAAAAACCCTTGTCGTAAAGCATAGCCTTGTCAATTATACCGAAATCGTCCTCTTCAAGTTCCTCCATTTCTTCTGATAGTTCCATGTCGTCCTCCAGTCTGGTCACAACATTGTACAATGCTGCTGCTTCAAGGGTATGGGGAGATATCTCTACTTCTCTGTCACCTACTTCCATGTACATGTGTTCTGCAACTTTTTCCTGCTTGTCTTCAAGAGAATCACATTTCCATACATCGTATTCATTGGAAACCTCTCTTCTCAAAAGCTCTGTCTCGAGGCTGTAATTGGTAAGGTATCTAAACCTCTGTTTTTTCATCCTTCTCTTTAATGCTCTTGCAGGATCCTTGTCCTCCAGACTCTCTTTCTGGGAGAGTTTATTCTCAAGATCAGGGTTGGATATAAGCATTATAAC
>CAZKUS010000249.1:0-3618 GCA_964556025.1 uncultured Clostridia bacterium
GAATGTTGATAGAAATAGAATATAACAACGCCTTGATTTTAATTTTCTTGTTTTGTTAAGGTGTAAGATCAACCAAACAGGTCAGAAGTTGAGAATTGAGACAATAACTGGTAAAATTAATGAGAAGTATAAATTAAAAACATCATATAAAATCAATATTATGGATAGGAGGAATACATAATGAGTGCAGTAAATCCAGAGAAAAAAATAATAGAAATGGGAATTGAACTACCTGAAGCACCTAAACCGGTAGCTTCTTATGTTGCCGCTGTTCAAACAGGAAATTATATTTATGTTTCTGGGCAACTTCCCCTAGTGCAAGGGAGTTTACAGAGTGAAGGTAAGGTAGGCGGCGATATTGATCTAGATGAAGCTTATCAAGCAGCTAAAACTTGTACTATAAACTGTTTGAGCGTAGTAAAAGAACAAACAGGGGATCTTAGTAAAGTCAAAAAAGTTGTAAAAGTAACTGGATATGTAAGTAGTGCCAGTGGATTTAACAAACAACCACAAGTAATCAACGGAGCCAGTGATTTTATTGCAGAGGTGTTCGGAAAAGCTGGAGAACACTCAAGAGCTGCTGTGGGAGTTAGTGAACTTCCGTTGAACAGTCCGGTGGAAGTAGATATGATAGTAGAAGTAGCTGAGTAATTTAATCAGCTACTTGATTTAAACTTTATTATACTTTATTTAAAAACCCAAAATTGAATAATTTAGATGACATTTATTCCCGGATATTCTCATAATTTTATGCTAGATGGTATTTATAAATTTATCATTTTGAGGAGTATCCGGGAACATGTTAACAGTTATTCATTTTTGGTATGCTTTTTTTGTAATATTAATTATACTAGCAATGCTGTTTAGGAAAAATGTAGTCTCACTATGTCTTATTGGAACTTTCGTTATTGGTTTCTGTTTTTTTGATTATTCTTTTTTTCATGGTATACAGACTATTTTTTGGTCATTTTGGGCAGCGGGAAGTGAATTACTTGATTTAATTTTATTAATTGCAATGATGTCTACACTTATAATGAGTTTACAAAAAGCAGGGGTAGATCAGGTGTTAATTTTACCCTTCAGATTTCTGTTAATTTCTCCTGCTTGTTCTTACTGGGTATTAGGATTAGCCATGTATCTTGCCAGTGTAATTTTTTGGCCTACACCAGCCACAGCTTTAGTTGGTGCAATATTAGTCCCACCTGCCATAAAATCAGGGCTATCACCTATGGGAGCTGCTATAAGTATTAACATTGCTGGTCACGGGATGGCTCTTAGTGGAGATCCGATAATACAAGGGGCACCGGGGTTTACTGAAAGAGCTATAGGCCTTTCATCAGGAACAGTAGTCACAGAAGCTGTTATAATATCTATTTTTACAGGTATTCTAAGTATGTTGTTCTCGTTTGTGTTGTACAGACGAGAATTTTTTAACTGGACTTATAGTAAGAATATATTAAACAGTAACATTGAAGAACCTGATAAATTAACAAGTAACGAAAAAACGGGATTCATAAAATTAAAACAAATACTTGTTACTATTTTAGTTTTACTTGGTCTCATATCAGTTTTATACTATTTAATCAATACAGATATAACCGGTGGTGAAACTACTGCTTTACTGGGTGGTTTTGCTTTAACAATGGCCTTAATAGTAACATTATTTATTTCAGGGTATAATTTTTGGGAGTATACGGCAGTTTACCTGCAACAAGGATTTGTTTTTGCCGTGAAAATTTTCGGTAAAATTATACCTATAACTGGTTTTTTCTTTTTAGGTTCTCATCACAGCTCTTTGATCTTGTCAGATAATGCCCCTATACTATTGTTTGATTTAGCAGAAAAAGTATCTGAAATAATACCACTATCTCCACTTATGTTACATATAGGAAACTTAGGACTGGGAGTTATTTCAGGTTTAGATGGATCGGGGTTCTCCGGTATTGCTATCACGGCCAACTTCGCAAGATCCATGCATGAATTAACAGAAGTGTCACTTAACTCTTTGGCTATCATTGGACAAATAGGAGCTATTTGGACAGGGGGAGGCACTCTAGTCTCATGGGCTTTTGGTTTAGTGGTAACAGCGGGGGTTACTGGAGTTGATCCCATTGAACTTGCAAGAAAGAATTTATTACCTGTGACATCTGCATTGGTTATTACTGCTATAATTGTAGCATTTATTTATAATTAGGCTTGAATATCTTGTTTGCTCATTAAGATGTATTATCAAAACCGCATAATACGTTCAATTGAAGTTCTATTGCTATCAATATTCAATTTAAACTGAGCCTATAGTTAAACAGTAACAAAGGCTTAAGGGAGGGACATACATGAGATTACAAAAATTCATGGCACATGCTGGTATTGCTGCTCGACGCAAGTGTGAGCAGATAATTTCCCAAAAAAGAGTGACAATTAATGGACAAGTTGTAACAGTACCTGGAACTAAAATTGACCCCGAAAAAGATGTGGTAAAATTAGATAATATACCTGTTAAAATAGAAGAGTCCACTGTTTACTATTTACTCAATAAACCCAAATATTGCATTACCAGTACATATGATCCTGAAGGTAGAACTACAGTTCTCGACTATGTCCAGGTAAGCGAAAGAGTTTATCCAGTCGGAAGATTGGACTATGATTCCAGAGGGTTAGTTCTGTTAACCAATGATGGAGAACTAGCTAATAGATTGTTACACCCTAGATACCAGGTTCCTAAAACTTACTTAGTCAAAGTAGATAAAGTTCCCGATAGTTCTCAAGCAAAAAAACTTTTATCTGGGGTAGATCTGGAAGAAGGGGTGAGTAAATTCCAAAAACTAGATTTTGAATATAAGCAAAAACAAAATGTTCTTATAATATTGTTGACAGAGGGTAGAAAACGGCAAATAAAAAGAATGTTAAGTATCTTTGATATCAAAGTATTAGATCTACAAAGAATTAAATTCGGTCCTATTGAACTTGCCGGTCTACAAGAAGGTAAGTTCAGAGCTTTAAAAAACGAAGAGATATCACAACTTCATAGTCTCACAAGAATAAACTAGTCGTCATCTTGTAATGTTGTTGTTAGCTATAAGTTTTCATATTTTGAATCACCCATAAAGCAAAGCATTACTTAATGGGTATGTTTTTTTGATAAACTGGTTATAATGAGAAAAAGTAAATTGTCTATTAAATTATGCAAATCCTTATGTTCAGTAAATTACTGATGGATAGTATCGTAAGTTGACATTCTTTTAATTGAAGGGAGGGATATTTTGAAAATAAAAGTAAGTGGTGATACTATGGAAAAGATCCGCTGCCGACTCAGATTTGATTTTATTGGACTTAAAAAACCCGGGCGCTTTATTTTTGGAGGACGTGATATTTTTGAAGTAGCTGAAGAAAAGAGACAACATCATATTGGTAATTGGCAGAATGTTCCTATCCAAGGCTTGGAAATCGAACATATAGAACCTAAAGAATCTTATTCTGTACTTGATGAAGAAATTGAAGAAGAAGTAGCTTATGCTCCAGTAGAAATCATAATTAATGCCGATTCCCCAGAGGAAATTATTCCTTTTATTATGCGCGAAGATTTTACTAAAATAGAATTTTATTATCCTGAATCAATAG
>CAZKUS010000250.1:0-3612 GCA_964556025.1 uncultured Clostridia bacterium
TAGACAGTGACCTACTGTATCCGCCACATAAATTGCAGGAAATGGCCAGAGAGTTAGCCCACTCCGGTATTTCAGTACAATATAAAGAACTGCAGTCAGATCAGGGACACGACGCTTTCTTAGTAGAATTTGACCAGTTGAGCCAGCTCCTAACTCCTTTTTTAGATAAGACTCAATTTAAAGTGAATCTGTCATAACTGAAGTCACGAAAATTCATGACGACTTTTCAATATCGATAGCTATAATATTATCAATCTGATAAATTTCAATACAGACAAAAAATGATATAATAATATATGTATGAAATGATTAGCATAAAGTTTATTTAAGAGGTGAGTTATGAGTTGAGATATCTACAACCTACTGGCAAGACTAACAGAATAGCTGAAATCGATATAATTAGGGGATTTGCTTTGTTTGGAGTTTTACTAGTTAATGTAGTGGCATTTAACAGCTTACTATTTGCACAAACCGATCCTATGTACTATCTAACTTTACCTCCTGGCCAGGAAGCATTAATTGACCAAATAGGATCAGTGATTATACGGATATTTGCAGAGGCTAAATTCTATCCGATATTTTCTTTCCTATTCGGGTTGGGATTTTATATTTTTATGGACCGGGCAGAACAAAAATATCAACAAAGATCTTATAAGAATTTAGGTAATACAGAAAATCAGATATTTAAACCAAGACAACTTTTCAAAAGGCGCTGTTTTTTCCTATTATTATTCGGAATAGTCAATCTGGTGTTCATCTGGTATGGAGATATTTTACATACTTATGGTATTTTAGGGTTTTTACTCTTATTTTTTATCAAAAAAGAGCCGAAACAGATCAAGGGTTGGATTGTGGGGCTATTTACAATTTCAATTTTGTTATATGTAGTGTTAGGATTTTTCACAGAACTAGCTATCCAAATGAAAGGCAGTGAAGCCATAGCAAGTAGTGAACTACTGCAGATGTCTAAAGAAGTTTACACAGAAGGGTCGTTTTTGTCTGTAGTTAGTTTCCGTCTGACACAAGAGATTCCCATGGTATTAGGCAATCTGCTATTCTGGGCTCCCAAAATACTGGCCATGTTTTTATTGGGCATTTTAAGTGGAAAACTAAAAATCTTTCACGATATAGCTGGAAATTGGAACTTAATAGTAAAAACCGCCAAAATAACTGGCGGTATAAGTCTAATAACAACAATTTCAACTTTATTTTTTGGGTTTCAAGTTTTTCCACTTCCTGCAGTTGTATTAACACCTTTGGAAATTTTATTCGGCGAATTAACTTCAATATTTTTGTCTATTTTCTATATTAGTGCTGTAATTATATTAATTCGCTTAAATAAATTTGCTAAGCTATTTGAATATCTAAAATACACAGGTCAGATGGCTCTCACCAATTATTTAGTTCAATGTTTCGTGTGTTCACTGGTTTTTTACGGATACGGTTTAGGTTATCTGAACAACATGTCTATTACCGGAGGAATCCTATTCACTATACTTTTATTTATTATACAAATGATATACAGCAAAGCCTGGTTAACTCGCCATTCCTATGGTCCACTAGAAAAACTGTGGAGACAGCTGACCTATGGTAATACTTTATCATAAGTAGCTGTTATATTCTGTTATTAATAGAAATAAAATGAAATTAAAGTGCTTATTGCTAACAACATATAACTTTAACTGAAACTATCATTAAAACAGATAATACAGAGGAATGAATAGCAGTGAAGTCAGTATACCAGTTACCCCCATGGAAAATGCGCTGATACTACCCTGCAGATAAGATTCTGTCACAGCTCGAGCCGTGCCTATTCCATGGGAGGTAGTCCCCATAGCCGCTCCCATGGAAATGTCATCTCGTATACCACACAGTCTCATAATATACGGCCCGACCATACTCCCCATCATACCCGTCAAAGCAGTGAAAGTAGCGCCTAATGCGGTTAACCCACCCAAATTATCCACAATACTGATTGCAATAGGAGTAGTAGCTGATTTAGGCATCATAGAGTACATTAGCTCCATACTTCCCCCCATGAGATAGACCAAAATCCCTGCACTCACTATTCCCATTATACTGCCACCCAAATTTCCAAATAAAATGGGCATAATGTTCTTTTTGATTTTCTGAGCTTCTCGATAAATGGGAACGCCTAAAGCAATAGTAGCTGGTCCTAACAAGAAGGTGATCATGTCACCGCCAACTGCATAGTAATCATAAGGTATATCTGTTATCAGTAAAAACAAAATAATAAATGTCACAGTACTTAATAAAGGGTTTATCCAGTTGAACTTTTTTCCTAGAAAGGCGAAAAACATATATGAAAGTAAAGTAATACCTATTCCAAACACAGGTTGTGATAGAAATTCCATAATTACGCTCCCCCTTCTTCTTTACTGTCTTGTTCGTTGTTAGTAGTGTATTTAACTATCCAGCCAGTGACTAACAGCACTGCTATAGTACTAACAGGTAAACTTACAGCAATGATCACTATATTTTCAGCTACCAAATCGAATACTGTCATAGTAGACACTACTATAGGTATAAAGAAAAAGGCCAGGTACTTAAGCAAAAAACTGGCTGCTTGTTCAACTTGTTCAAGTTTAATTATTCCAGAAAACAAAGCTATCACAAATAGAATTAAACCGATAACATTCCCCGGAATTGGCATTTCTAATAAATAATGTAGTAATTCTCCCAAAAATGTGAATCCAACTAATATGGCTAAACCGAGCATGTTTTTCCTCCTTACGAGCTATTATTGACTGTTTCTATTTTAGTTTTTAATATTTCGGGTGTCAAACTGGTATTTTCAAGTAGTCGTCACGCACTCTCGTGACTTTAGTCATGAGAGGTTCACACCATTATAATGCTTGTATCAAATTTGTATGTTGGTCAAAATAAGTTACAGTTTAAGTTGAATGTTGATAGCATTAAACACTACAATTGAACTGAACCAAAAAAAGAGGCAGTATTTCACTGCCCCTCTGAATACTCAATTAGTTGTTTAACATCAAATATCTTTCTGTATTAGCAGTTTTTATTAGCCATTCAGTAAGAACTTGTGAAAGCCTGATGATTGTGCTTTTAAGTCCTGTACCACTTGTTCTGCATGGCTAAGTTGGGAGGTTATCGTCTCAGGAGCAGGACCACCAAAGCTGACTCGATTTTTAACACAGTTAATAGGATCTAAAACTTGAAGTATCTCCTCATTCTCTACATTGTTCAAAATCTGCAGGCTAACCTGATCCATAGATGTTGAAACTTGTTCGAAAAGCTGTTCCAATTCTTTTCCTGTCAATTCAGTAAACAGCTTACCTTTATCCTGGCAGGTTTTCACTAGTTGTCCTACTACAGCATGGGCATCTCTAAAGGGCATTCCTTTTTCAGCTAGATAATCGGCAATATCTGTAGCATTGGCAAAATCGTTGTACAGAGCTTTTTTCATCTGCTCTTTTTTCACTGTCATTGTAGAGAGCATTTTAGTAGTGATTTCCACTGAAGTGTGCACAGTTTCCAGGGCATCAAATAATCCTTCTTTATCCTCTTGAAAGTCCTTGTTATAAGCCATGGGCAGGGCCTTACACACATTGGTCAAAGCCGTCAGAT
>CAZKUS010000251.1:0-3600 GCA_964556025.1 uncultured Clostridia bacterium
AACCTATCGAGGATCATGGCCTTCCCCATGGATACGAGGTTGGAGAAGACTATTCTGTTCAGTTTGGAATAGAAGCGGATAGTTCTGAAGATGATCTATTGACAGAACTTCAAAACTCCAAAATAGTGGGCCAAATATTTGCCTCCTATTGGCTTTTAGAATCGGGAGATGAAGTGATACTAGTTGATCAGCACGCTGCTCATGAAAGAGCAAATTATCAGGTGTTTATGGACCGTTATCTAAATTCAGAAATGAAAAGTCAACAGGTGATTCCATTTACTTTGGAATTAGACAGTGCTGGGCTAACAGCACTTGAAAATAATACAGAACAGTTGAATCAATGCGGGTTAGAGTTCGACCGGTTCGGCCAAAATACATTACTTGTCAGATCAGTACCATTTGCTATAAAAGATGTTTTCGACCAACAAGCTATTTATGATTTGATTGATCAAATTGTTCAGTATCCGTATGAAGAGGTTGATGTAGAATCTTTAGAAGAAATGCTGATTACTGTAGCTTGTAAAAAAAGTATTAAAGCCAATCAAAAAATTGCCGCATCTGAACTGAAATCCTTGCTTCAATCATTAGCCGATACTCCTACTCCTTATACATGCCCTCACGGTAGACCGACTTTGATAAGACTTAGTAGAACCGATATCGAACGTCTATTTTATCGTACTTGAGGTGACTAATCCATGGAACATGAAAAACGAAGCTTTTGGTTAGATAAACACATAATAGAAAATCTTTTTAAAACAAAACCATTGATTGCTGTTGTAGGTCCAACTGCAGTGGGGAAAACCGAGGTCTCACTTCAGTTATGTCATGATCTTCCTTTAAAAAGTGAAGTGATGTCGGCGGATTCTATGCAAGTTTATCGCAATATGGATATAGGGACAGCCAAACCCGATCCAGGTGAGCGAAAGGGTATAATCCACCACATGATTAATGTGGCAGTCCCTTGGGAAGATTATAGTGTGGGAAAATTTCAGAAAGAGGCTAAATCAGTTTTAAATTCTATTTATTCAAGACAACATTTACCAGTTTTAGTAGGTGGTACTGGTTTGTATGTAAATGCTCTTATTTACGATTATTCCATGGATAAATTACCTAAATTAAATGAATACAGAAAAAAACTGAATGAACAAGCTGAAATACGAGGCATGTCAGCTCTCTATGAGGATCTAAAACAAGTAGATCCGAAAGCAGCTGACAATATACATCCCAATGACAAAAAGCGAATTATACGGGCTTTGGAAGTTTATTACAGTACAGGTGAACCTATCAGTAAACGCCAAGAGAGACAATACGAATCTCCTTATAATTTACTCATGTTTGGTCTGTACATGGACCGGGCGGTTCTTTATCAACGTATTGAAAAGAGAGTTGATAAAATGATAGAAAAAGGGCTAATAGAGGAAGTAGATGCGCTGATTTCGCAAGGAGTAAAAATGGACGACACTGCTATGCAAGGACTTGGCTATAAAGAGATCGTGCAGTATTTAAAGGGAGACTGTAGTCGTGATCAAGCAGTTGATTTGCTGAAGAAAAATACAAAGAAGTTTGCTAAAAGACAGTTATCTTGGTTTAGAAGAGATCCTAATATAAAATGGTTTGATATAACTAATAAAAACACTGGTGAAATTAACAACAAGATTATTGATAGTATCTTGAAGGAATATTTTAAATAACATAGAAATATATTAATTAAGTGCTAAATTGAAATAATATATATTTATTGGAGGCGATAGTTTGTCTAAAAATGCCATTAATTTACAAGACAACGTGTTAAACCAAGTTAGGAAGAACAAAATCAATGTTACATTATTCTTAGTAAATGGATTTAAAATTAAAGGAATAGTAAAAAGCTTTGATAATTTTACTATTTTGATGGAGGTTAATGGAGAACAGCAGATGATCTACAAACATGCAGTGTCTACTTTGATTCCAGGGAAACAGATCAATATATTTGAGCAACAAACTGAAGATCAGTAAAGAGTTTTATAAAGGGAAATTTTTCACAAATTGTTACAGTAATTGGGGTCGTGTAGTAATAAAGTTGAAATCGCAATAATTATAAGTTGATATGTAAGTAAGTCGCAGCTTTTGTGCTGCGACTTTTGCTGTTATAGAGGAATTTTTATTAACTCAATCCGATGCTATTGCGTAAAATAAAATAGCCATGGATATTTTAGATATTTGCCGTGTTAAAGTTGAATGTTGATAGCTGAACTCTACAACTATCAACAATGTAGCATAATAGCTTATATAGTTATCCGGTTTAACGAGGTGATGACTTTAATGGTTAAATTGACAATCAATGGAAAGCAAGAACTGTTAAAACCGGATAAATATATAGGATCTTGTGAGATCTGGCCGAATTCAAGTAATTATTCCTTTAATCACGAAGAACACCAAAATACTGATGAGGGACAATTGATGCAATTGGATAGTGCTGTGATTGCGAATTTAAATAAATTGAAAAGCTTGGTAGGTTTGGAGCAGGTTAAACAAAACATTTATGAAATTTGTGCTTATATTTCTATTCAAAAGAAAAGGCGTCAACTAAATTTACCTGCTGAATCACAAACTCTACACATGATATTTATGGGTGCACCAGGTACGGGAAAAACTACTATAGCTAGAATTTTAGGAGAAATATTTAAAAACTTAACTTATCTACCCAGTGGCCATTTAGTGGAAGTAGAAAGGGCAGATCTAGTTGGTGAATATATCGGTCAAACAGCTCAAAAGACAAAAAAACAAATTGAAAAAGCTCAAGGTGGGATATTATTTGTAGATGAAGCTTATGCGTTAGCCAGGGGAGGATCCACTGATTTTGGGAAAGAAGCTATCGATACTTTGGTTAAATCTATGGAAGATTATAAAGACAATTTAGTAGTGATATTAGCTGGATATCAGGAAGAAATGAAAGTTTTTTTGAAGTCAAATCCCGGCTTATCGAGTCGGTTTCCTATTCAAATATCATTTCCCGATTATACTGAACAACAATTGATTAAAATAGCAGATAAGATGTTAGAAGATAGAAAATATTTTTTAGAAACACCGGCCAAAAAAATATTGGCTAAAATGATAAGAACAGAACTGAATAGTCATGAGATGAACTTTTCTAATGCCAGATTTGTTAGGAATTTGATAGAGAAAAGCATTAGAAGGCAAGCTATGCGTCTGGTTAAAAAACAGTTTCTTAATAAAAGTGATTTAATGTGTTTAAAAGCAGACGATCTAATTAATCCTGACTCAACTTAATTTGACAAATTATATTTTAAAAAGATACTATTTTACTAGGGTAATCAGAACTGAATAATTGAATATTGCCATAAAGTGCTGAATATTGCGCTTACCCGGGAAATTAATTGGAGGTGGGGAAATGTTTGATTATATACGAAATTTAAATACAGATAAATTCGATGTGCAACAAGAGATATTAGATGTTGCTGAAACAACTTATAACAAATTAAAACCTAAATTCGATGTTGTAGATAATATTAGTGCAAAAAACCAACTTAAGGTTATAACTTCAATGCAAAAACTAGGACTTAGCGAATATCATTTAAGTGGAAGTACCGGTTACGGTTA
>CAZKUS010000252.1:0-3579 GCA_964556025.1 uncultured Clostridia bacterium
AGATATGTCTAATTACCAATTAGACAACTTGGATCAACTGATTGCTAAAGGTGGTTTAGGTATTATGAATGCTGGAGTATCTGGAAGATATCATCCGGCGGCCGCTTATTTGACCTTGGGGACTGGTGCCAGGGCTCGTGCGGAAGGGGAAAGTGCTTTAGCGTTGGGAGTTGAAGAAAAATACGGACAGGTATCGGGTGAAGATCTATACTATCGTAATCAAGGGAAACAGGTAGAGCAAGCACAAGCGGTTCTTCCATATATATCGAGATTACAAAAAGAGAATGCACAATTGAATCATCCTATAGAGATAGGAGTATTAGGTGAACAGCTGTCTAAACAAAATTTGGATTTAAAATTTTGGGGAAATTCGGATAAAGATGATTATAGAAGGTACGGTGCATTATTTGTTACTGACCTGAAAGGACAGATAGGTAATGCTACATTAGCAAGAGGAGATACATCAACAATAGATCCTTGTCATCCGTACGGAATGAAAACAGATATGGATGCTATGAAGTCTCAATTGAATACCGGAGTAGAACAAGATTATCATCTGCAAGTTTTTGAATTCGGGGATCTATTGAGACTGTCGTCTTATGCAGATAACTTAGATGCAGATCGTAAACAAAAATTACGTAAACAATATTATTATAATTTAGATGAATTTTTGGGTGAATTGGGTCAAATAGACGGAGAATATCAAACAGTTTTAGTAAATCCGGCCCCTACTGTTGCACAATATTATGAAGGTTATAGATTAATGCCTTTATTAATAAGTCCTATCAATGAGCATTCTGAATCTGCGTTATTAAGTTCTAACACAACTAATCGCCAGGGAATTGTCAGTAATATGGATATGGCTCCTTCCATTTTACAAGGACTAGAAATTGAGGCACCTGTAAATTTGCTGGGAGAGTCGATTAAATCATTGGACCAAGATGAACCTTTGGACTTTATTATCGATAAGTACGAGTCAACTTTATCTACCTATCAAAAAAGGCCGGCAATTATTCAGGGTTTTATAGCTATCAAAATCGCAGTAATGATAGTAGGAATTATCAATATATATACTGGAACTAGACAGTTATTAGGTTTAGATATAATAATTTTAGCTGTATTGGTTAGTCCGCTGTTTTTTTTACTTTTAGCTGGTTTTTCACCAATTAGTACTGGTGGGGCGGCTGTACTGTTGATACTAGGATCTATCACTTTGGCAGGTTTAATTATCTCTAAAGTCAGCAAAGTTGAAGCTATCGGACTTATCTCACTATTGATAGGTGGAGCATTAATATTAGATTTATTTACAGATAGTGAATTAATTTACGGATCTATTTTAGGTCATGATCCAATTTCGGGAGCTAGATATTACGGATTAGGAAATGAGTTTACCGGAGTTCTGATTGGTTCATCCACATTAGCAGTTTTTGCTTTAACTAATCGTGAAGAGTTAATTATTAAACATTATCTATATGTAAGTGCGCTTTTATTCATCGTATTTGCTCATCCCGGTTTGGGAGCCAATTTTGGAGGGTTTGTTGCTACTATTATTCTATTGGTCTTTATGGTGATAAAAGGTTATAGTCGTAATTTAAATACTACTCAACTAATTAAACTAATTGTTATTTTGGCAGTGTGTATTGTCATAACTATAGTTATTTTTGTGATTTTAAATACTGCGTTACCCACAAGTAGTCATGTTGGCAAAACAGTGGATTTGATAGCAACTGCAGGATGGCAGGAGCTGTACAATATAATTTACAGAAAAGTAGCTATGAATATTTCTCTAATACAGTATTCTACCTGGAGTACTGTGCTATTGTCGTTTATTGCTGTGCTGATTGTTTTGTTACTTTGGAAACCCACAGAATCAGTGAAAAAAGTGAAACAAAAATATCAATTACTTTATTTGGGAATACAAGGAAATGTATTTGGAAGTGCGGTACTGTTCTTGGTAAATGATTCGGGGGTGGTAGCAGCAGCTACCATGTTGATTTTTGCAGTACCCCCGTTACTTCTTATGAACTTACCGGATAGAATGGAAAGTTAAGTTCAAAGTTCCAATTCATCTAATTGGTGATACTTTTGCTCTAATTTTGATCTGATTTCTTGATATTGAATGTTTACCTCTCTGGCTTTTTGGCTATCTTTATAGAGATCGGGATCTGCCAGTTTGTTTTCTAAGTCTGATTGTTCTTTTTCTAGCTCTTCGATTTCAGCAAAAAGCTGTTCAGCCGAAATTTGATCAGATTCCTGTTTATTTTTACGTTTGTTATCTTGCTTACTTTTTTGGTTTTGTTTGGATTTGAGTTTTTGTTCTTCAGCCTGTAGTTTTTCCTGAGCTTGTTTTTCTTTTGCTAATTCTATTAACTTTTGCTGATATTCTGTATAATTGCCATCGAAAAAGTCTGGAGGTTGAGTTGCAAAAGAGATAATTCTAGAACAGACCCTATCTAATAGAAATCTATCGTGAGATACCATGATGATTGTACCGGGAAAATTAACTAGAGCTGTTTCTAAGTTCTCTCTGCTCGTAATATCAAGATGGTTCGTAGGTTCATCCAGTAGCAACAGATTGGCATTTCTAATATACAATTTAGATAAAGCTAACCGTACCCTTTCACCACCGCTAAGACTGGCAACTAGTTTATCCATCTGTTCTGGTTGAAATAAAAATCTTCCCAAAATACTCCTGATATCTTCCTCTTTGGATAGAGGAAGCTCTTTGCGTAACTCATCAATTAAGCTTAACTCTTGAGAAAGATTATCTTGCTCTTGGTCAATATATCCTGTCACTACTTTACTTCCATAAGTTATGGTGCCACTACTGGATCTGTACTCACCGGCAATTATCTTTAGTAAAGTTGATTTTCCGGAACCATTGGGTCCGATTATGCCTAATTTTTCTCCTCGAAAAACCTTGAAAGATAAAGGGGAGAGGATGTAGTTGTTCTCGATAGTTTTGGTTATATCAGATAAGGTGACCACTTCTTTTCCGCTTAGATGATCTTGTGTGAATGATAATTTCATATTCTCGGTTTTTGTATCGGGTTTAGAGATTGTAGACAATTTGGCTAGCTGTTTGCGTCGGCTTTTAGCTTGATTGGTTTTTTGACCGGCAATATTTTTGCGTATGAATTCATGAGTTTTCTTGACTTGATGTTGTTGATGTTTATAATCTTTTAATTGTTTATTCTGAATGGCTGTTTTCTTTTCCATAAACGACGAGTAATTTCCACTGTAGCAGGTTAGTGATTTATTACTCATTTCCCATATGTTATTGACAGTTTTGTCTAGAAAATAACGGTCATGGGTGATCACGATCACACTATAAGGATAACTTTGTAAAAACTCTTCCAACCAAGCTACACCATCCAAGTCCAAATAATTAGTCGGTTCATCTAAAATCAATAAGTCGGGTTTTTGCAGTAGTTTTTGAGCAAGTAGCGCTCTGGTTTTTTGTCCACCACTTAGATGTAAGATAGGTTTTTCAAATTCTTGTTGTTCGAATCCTAGACCTTTTAAAACACTTCTAATATCCCTGTCAATTTGGTACCCTCCGCGTTGTTCAAAAGCTTC
>CAZKUS010000253.1:0-3569 GCA_964556025.1 uncultured Clostridia bacterium
AGTATTTTGTTGATGACCGTCCGGAAATTTCAGATGAAGCTATTGATCAGATAGATATACAGATCAAATATCAAGGATATATAGATAAACAACAAGAGCAAGTTCAGAGATTTGAAAAACTAGAAAGCAGATTGATTCCTGAAGATATCGATTTTGAAAATATCTCTGGCATTTCAATAGAAGCTAGAGAGAAGCTGAAAAATTATCGTCCGCGCTCTGTCGGTCAAGCGAGTAGAATTTCTGGTATTGATCCTTCTGATATATCGGTATTAATGGTCTATTTAGAACAACATAAACAATCTAAATCTAAAAAATCAGGTGAAAACTATGATTAATGAGATAAGAGATTTTTTTGATTCCCAAGATATTCTATTAGCTGATCAAGACGTTTGGAAATTTCAATTATATAAAGAAGAATTATTACGTTGGAATGATAAGATGAACTTAACAACAATAACATTAGAACGTGATATTGTTGTACAGCACTTTTTAGACTCTGTATTGTTGGTAAAATTATATGAACCGTCAAAGGATGATTCTATTCTGGATATTGGTTCAGGAGCTGGTTTCCCTGGTATTCCTATCAAAATTATGTTCCCCACAGTAAAAGTCGATCTTTTAGAATCAAAAGTTAAAAAAACACGTTTTTTAACTAGATTGCTTAGAAAGTTATCTATTGATGATGTGACGGTTTTTAATTACCGGGCTGAAGAGTTAGCTCATGATTTAAATTTAAGAGAGTCGTATTCTATTGTGGTTACTAGGGCTGTATCATCTTTAAATACTATTATAGAATTATCATTACCATTTTTAAAAGATCAAGGCAAATTGTATGTTTGGAAGACGAAAGAACAATACTTACAAGAAGTTAACAATGTTGAAAATGCCTTAAAGCTATTAAATGGTAGAATATTAACAACTTATGAATATGTTTTACCAAGTAAAGAAGTAACATATGTATTGATTGAAATAGAAAAACTGTCTACAGTGCCTGATAAATACCCTAGAAATGTTGGTATCCCGGAGAAACGACCTTTGTAAAAGGCGCTGTTATATTCAGCTATCAACACTCAACTTTAACACATCCTTGTAACTTGTAAAATGTGAGAAAATAAGTTGACTACAAATCTAGTCTACAAATCAGTAAGGTTTGAATTTATATCGCAATTTTAGAAGGATTTTCTATAAATATATAGAATGATAGTAGTTGCTAGCTTTGAAAGGTGGTGAGAGTTCTTTAATGAAAGAATCGTGGACTAAATTACTGGGTATTTCCCTGGGTGATCAGACTGAACAACAAGAGAATATTCAAGAAGTACCCATAGAGCTTATTGATCCTAATCCATATCAACCTAGAAGAGAATTTGATGAAGATAAACTACAAGAATTAATTCAATCTATTAAAACTTATGGTCTATTACAGCCAATAGTGACTAGGAAGGTTGGTGATAGATTTCAAATTGTAGCTGGAGAAAGAAGGTTTATAGCACTTAGAAGATTACAAAGGGAAAAAACTCCTGCTTTGGTTAGGGAGCTGTCTGATAGTGCTATGGCTGCATTGGCCATGATAGAAAACATTCAAAGAGAAAATTTAAATTTTATAGAAGAAGCTGAAGGTTATCAAAAATTAATTGAAGAATTTGGATTAACCCAAGAAGTTTTAGCTCAAAGATTGGGTAGAAGCCAGTCTACTATAGCAAATAAATTGCGACTTCTGAAATTGTCAGAACCAGTAAAAAATGGATTGAATAATTCAAAATTGACGGAAAGGCATGCTAGAGCTCTTTTGAAACTACCAGATGAAGAAAAACAGTTTGACTTGCTTACTCAAATTGAGTCTGAAAGTTTAAATGTTAAACAAGCTGAAGAACGGGTTGAAATTATGCTTGAAGCTGAAGAGGATGACGAAACTAAACCACAAAAAAAGGGGAAAAAGAAAAAACGCCCGGTAATAAGAGATTTGAGAATTTTTCTGAATACAATTAGACAAGCCGTAGATGTGATTAAAGATTCTGGCCTGGATCCTGATGTGTCAGAAGAAGAATACGACGATAAAATAGAAATTAAGATAGTATTGCCTAAATCTAATGATCAAAATTGATTAATTTATATGTAACGGGCATAAAATTGCCTGTTTTTTTTTAATTATTTTAGATATAATGTAAGTTAGAAATTATTTGGTGTAGTATCATGAAAGGAGAAGTAGTATGACTCGAATTATTGCAATAACTAATCAAAAGGGCGGAGTAGGCAAGACAACAACAGCAGTAAATTTAAGCGCTGCTTTAGCTCATGCTGGAAAAAAAGTGTTGTTACTGGACATTGACCCTCAAGGAAACTCTACTAGTGGTGTAGGACTAGATAAAGATCAACTATCAACTTGTATGTACGATGCACTGATTAATAACAGTAGTTTAGATGATATTATCGTTGATGCTGATACGGAAAACCTTTGGGTAGCTCCGGCTACTATTGATTTAGCTGGAGCTGAAATAGAATTGGTTCCTACAATTAGTAGGGAAGTTAAATTAAGAGAATTATTGAGAAACATATCAACTGAGTTTGAATACATACTCATTGATTGCCCGCCTTCTTTAGGTTTGCTAACTTTAAATGCTTTGACAGCTTCTGGAACGGCATTAATACCAATACAATGTGAATATTATGCTTTAGAAGGGTTAAGTCAGTTATTAAATACAATCAAATTAGTAAAAAATCATTTGAATACAGCTTTGGAAATAGAGGGAGTACTTTTACCCATGTATGATCCCAGAACTAATTTAAGCGCTCAAGTTAGTGAAGAAGTGGTTAATCACTTTGGAAACAAGGTCTACAAGACATTAATACCAAGAAATGTTAGATTGAGCGAGGCCCCTAGTTATGGAGAACCAATTATTACTTATGATTATAAATCAAAAGGAGCTGAGGTTTACCTACAATTAGCCGAGGAGGTTATGGGCCATGGGTAAAAAAAGATTGGGTAAGGGTTTAGACGCTCTTATACCTGAATTATCAGGAGAAGAAAGCCAAGAAGACAACGGAAATACTGAACAACTATCTATAGATCTAATCACACCTAATCCTCATCAACCAAGAAAGAATTATTCGGAGGCTGCTTTAGAAGAGTTATCTAATTCTATCAAGGCCCATGGAGTTATTCAGCCGATTATAGTTACTGAAGAGGAAGAAAAATACCTTATAGTTGCGGGTGAACGAAGATTTAGAGCTGCTAAACTTGCAGGTTTAAGTTATATTCCCGCTATAGTAAAAAATATAACGGAAACACAGATGATGCAAGTAGCACTGTTAGAGAATATTCAACGGGAAGACTTAAATCCTATTGATAAAGGAGAAGCACTAAGAAAATTGATTGATGATTACGGTTTGACACAAAATCAGTTATCTAGTGATTTAGGAATAGCCAGATCTTCACTTACTAATGTATTACGGATATTACAACTAGAACAAGAAGTTCAAGATATGGTTCGTAAAGGGGAAATTAGTGAAGGTCATGCTCGAAGTTTACTCGCTTTAAACGGAAACAAACAAGTGGAACTAGCGAAAGTAGT
>CAZKUS010000254.1:0-3567 GCA_964556025.1 uncultured Clostridia bacterium
ATACTTTTCTATTGAATTGCGTAATTCTTCATTTAAATTTTTTAATATATTAGTTAAACTGTAGAAGTAGCTTCTCCTGATTCTTCATGAGATTCTTGCTCACTTTGCTCTTGTTCCAACAATTGTTTTTCATACTTTTTGAAAAATGGCCAATAAATCAGTCCTGCTATAACAGCATTTGCAATCTGGACTATTCCTCCTAAAGCTTGTCCACCTGTAGCAATGAACCCTCCAAAGAATACTGGAACAGTAAACGGTGGTTGGATGATAACCGGTTCTAAGATACCTGTAGAAAATAGAATATAGTTAATGGTAACGACTACTGCAGGGCCCAGAATGAAAGGAATCATCATAATGGGATTTAATACAATGGGTAGTCCAAAGATAATGGGCTCATTGATATTGAATATAGCTGGAATTATTGACATTTTACCAACTTGTTTGATTTGTTTAGAGGCTGACATCACCATGAATATAGCTAATGCTAAAGTGGTACCAGAACCACCTATATGAGCAAACATATGGAAAAAAGGTTCGGTAACAATACCAGTTGCTTCAGCATAGGCCCCTTCGGCAACTGCATCTGCGTTTTCCGCTAATTGAGTCATCCAAAATGGATACGCTACAGAAGATACTACGTTCATACCATGAATTCCTAGTGACCACAACAACATCATTAAAATGATCATACCTAGAGCGGCAAAGTATGTGTCTGCAACTGCTACAAAAGGCTCAAAAGCATTTAGCACTGCCTGTGGAATGGTCATTTCAAAATTGGCCCATACTATCCACTGAACAATCCAGACTAGGGGGAGTAGTATCATAAAGGGTAGTAATGCTCTAAATGTTCTTATGACATATGGGGGAACCCCGTCGGGCATTTCAAATGTTAATCCTTTTTCCGTTAAAAACCTCATACCTTCAGTGGTGAAAATACCTAAAATAATTGCGACAAAAAGTCCTTCTCCACCGAGAAACTGCATAGCTTCTCCAAATTCAACTTCAGCTATATCTTTAACGGGAAAAGCCGTCATGAAAAAAGCCAGCATAGACAACATTCCTGCCATAACTGCATCCATATTGCGCCTACTGGCCAAGCTGTGACCTACACCAAAAGCTACCGTTAAAGCCATTAAGCCAAAGGTCAGTTCAAAGGGAAATAAGATCTGGGCTTGAATTGGTTCTACGGCATCTGCCCACGCTTGAATAATTCCCAACTCAATTGCATCCGGGGGATTTGCAACAATCAAGAACAGAGAACCTGTTAAAATTACCGGTAATGCAAAGATGACAAAAGCATCTCTGATGGATTGTAAAATTATGTTTTGAGCTAGTTTACTCAAAGGTGTTATGAGAACTTCCTCCATCTTGTTTACAAAGCTCAACACTATCCCTCCAATGGATAAAAAGTTTGAATAATCAATTAAAGCAAGCTTCAGCTACCCAAGCAGCTCCTATCGAACTACTATCCAGCTATCATGTCAGTTGCCATGATTTACTTTAAGCTTCTTCACCTAATAGTTCGATTACTTGATCGAGAACTTTATTGCCATCCATAAGTGCAAATGCTCTTTGATCTACAATATCGATGGGAATACTGTGCCTTTCTGCTATTTCTGTCATTTCCTTTTTTAAATGCCTTACTTGAGGTTCTAACAGAGCTACATCACAATCTTCTGCTCGATTATTGAATTCCCCTGTACTACCTGGTTCTGCAGTTAGATCTAACCCTCTCTGTTCTGCCGCTTGTTGTACTTTTTTTGCCAAAGAACTTGAAGTGGCACCCCAACTGCATAGAATAATTAGTTTTTTACTCATTATTAACCCTCCTATAGATTTTATAGTTATATTTTTTGCTTACACTGTATTGAGTGAATTAAATTCCTTAAGAAGTCGTTCTTTGTTTTCGTTTCAGTTCTTTTTCACGTATTTCATCTAAGGTTTTATAATATTTCATTAGCCATTTACTAAACCAAGTAGTCAACCAAACCATTCCAGCAAAGGCCAGACCAAAGCCGAAAATAACTTCTGCAGATTGATAGTCTCTTAAAAGGGCAACTATACCGTAAATGATCCAAATTCCAGAAAAAACCGAAGCGTAAATTACAGCATAAGTTTTACTCATTAGTTATATCGCTCCCCCTTTCTGTTGTAATTGTAAGTAACACTTATTTCTCATTTGTATTAACTTGCAAACTTTATGCCAAGTAATCAAAAAATTGTCAGAGCAGTAACACAAATAAAGTGTGCAAACTGTGTAATTGTAAAACATCACCCTTTTACACAGAAATGCACACTTTATTGCACACATCTATATTTTAACGAACATTTAGTTAAACTGAAATTGCCGCTAACTCGTCATATATTGCTTCTGGTAAACTTAGAGAAAATTCTCGTTCCAGTTGCTTAACCAGAGGTTCCCATACAATCTTTTCCTGTTCAGAAATATTTGTGTTGTTTCCGTCTATATTATCACCTATTTCTCTCAATTCTCCTTTTCCCAAGCTATTTAAAATTATTTGATCGATTAGCAAGCCTAGATGCATCCAAATCCCCAATTCTCTATTGGTGTCCCAGTTAAAATAGTATCGTAAGTTTATCACATGCTGCTCCAAGATATTGCAAAATTTATCTGTGTATAGTCTCTGCACAATTTCATTCAGACCCTGTCGAGTCAACTTAGGTATTTGATCAAAGTTAATCTCATCTTCATCTTGATAATTTTCACCAGGCCTGGATGAGCGCAGGAGTTCAGTAATTTTTTTATCTGCATCCCCTTTTATAAGTTCCCAGACTGATAAAAATGGTACTGATCCGAAAGAGACGGGAATTGTCCCAACTATTGCAATTAAATTAAACCTTTCATATAAATTATACAGTTCGGAGAAATCGCGCTTCTCTGGGTTTACAGGTACAGATTGTATTATTACATCATCATCGCTACTAGGTAATTTGTCTTTGAGCCAGTTTTTTATATAGGTGGCTGTTCGCTCACCAGTAAAGCAAACTGTGGCTATCATCCTCTTGCCAGTATTATTATCAGAAGTAGGCATTGGTTCTGGCTCTTCTTTATCAATTGCTAGAGAAGATAAGGCTTTATCATATAGACTGTCCAAATCATTAAAGTGCATTAATAAGCTTCTTCCTACTTCGATTAACATATTTAAGTTGACATTAGATATATATCTTATAGATTTATCTAACCTCTTCATATAATTTAGCAGTGAATTCGGTAATTCCAAATCTGTTAACAGTAGTACTTTTGTACAATGTGAGCAGTTATTCAGTTTGTTTCTCAATTTCCTGAAAGTAATTGCTGATGGTTCCTTCAGTGAACGATCAACATGGATGATCAAGTCGGTTCCTAATATAGTATTCGCCGTATTTGCAAGAGCTGAAGCCCCTTCACTATATGCCATCACAACTACAGCCACTTCACTTTGATATAATTCGTCAAAATAAGAGAAATTAGCTGTCGCATTCACAAGGTAAGATAGTAAATTAATTTCCTGTTCCGGTACCTCGAGTTTTAAACGCTTTTCTAAGTGATCTACTATAAATCTGACA
>CAZKUS010000255.1:0-3564 GCA_964556025.1 uncultured Clostridia bacterium
ATCTCCGCCGTGTTCACCACAAACTCCTTTATCGAGTTTTGTATTCACTGAGTTTGCTTTTTTGACTGCCATTCTGATAAGTTCTCCTACTCCTTCTTGATCCAATACCATAAATGGATTATCTGGTATGATTTCATTTTGCATATAATGGGCCAAAAACTTACCTTCGGCGTCATCTCGACTGTATCCCAAAGTGGTTTGTGTCAAATCATTTGTCCCAAAGGAAATAAATTCCACGTGATTAGCAATTTGATCTGCAGTCAAACACGCTCTAGGTAATTCTATCATAGTGCCAATATGAATAATTTGTGAAGTCATTTCCGTACTAGAGTGAGAAGCTATCACTTGTTCAATCATCTCTCTAATTGTCTCTAACTCTTTGTTATGTCCTATTAATGGGATCATGATTTCAGGTTTAGGCATATACCCTTCCTTAATTAAACTATCCGTAGCCTTAACTATAGCTTTAACTTGCATAGAATAAATTTCCGGGTAAATTATACCCAAACGACAACCTCGAAAACCCAACATGGGATTTGATTCTTCTAATGCATTGATTTTATCTAGTAACCGTCTTTTTTCTCGATAATTTGTATCATATTCATCATTACAAGATTTCATTTCAATTGAATAAAGTTCTTGTTGGATTTTTTGTTTATCAGGTAAAAATTCATGTAAAGGCGGATCCAATAAACGAATGGTTGTAGTTAATCCATCCATTTTCTTCAAGATTTGATAAAAGTCTTGTTCTTGATATGGAAGCAATTTTTCCAAAGCTGTTTCTCTCTGTGCTTCATCTTCAGCCACAATCATTTTTTGCACTTTTGGCAACCGTTCAGGTCCCATAAACATGTGCTCTGTCCTACATAAACCAATTCCAGTAGCTCCATACTCCAGAGCTTTATCTGCATCTCCAGGTGTATCAGCATTTGCTCTCACTTTTAGAACGGACTCTTTATCCGCCCACTGTAGCAGTTTACTACTTTCTTTATTTAACCCAGGATCAGTTAAATGTACTTGGCCATGTATTAATCTCCCGGTTCCACCGTCTATAGAAACTTCTTCCCCTTTATTCAAACTTCGATCACCTATGGTTACTTGTTCTTTGCTTAAATCAATATTCATCTCAGCACAGCCACAGACACATGGAATACCCATACCTCTTGCCACTACCGCTGCATGACTTGTCATTCCTCCTCTACTGGTCATTATCGCTTGTGATGCCACAATCCCATGCAGATCATCAGGTGTCGTTTCAGGCCTTACTAAGATTACATGTTCACCTTGTTGAGATTTTTGTTCGGCTTCATTTGAGTCAAATACAATTTTTCCTGTAGCAGCTCCAGGAGAAGCTGGTAAACCTGTAGTAAGAATATCAAATTCTTGATCTTGATCTATTTGCGGATGTAATAAGTGAGAGATCTGATCCGGGCTAACTCTAGTCAAGGCATCTTGTTCTAAAATCAATCCTTCCTCAACCATATCTACAGCTATCTTTACAGCAGCGGCAGCAGTTCGTTTCCCATTCCTGGTTTGTAGTAAATACAGCTGTTTATTTTCCACTGTAAATTCAATATCCTGCATATCTTGATAATGACTCTCCAACAACTGGCTGACTTCTACGAATTGTTTATACACTTCCGGAAAATCAGTTTGCAGTTCTTCCAAAGATTTTGGAGTTCTCGTCCCAGCTACCACATCTTCTCCTTGAGCATTTATTAAAAACTCTCCGTAAGTTTCTCGAACACCTGTAGATGGGTTTCTCGTGAATGCCACCCCTGTACCGCTATCATCACCCATATTGCCAAACACCATAGCTTGCACATTAACTGCCGTTCCCAGCTCTACAGATATTCCGTAAATATCACGATATATTTGAGCTCTTTGATTGTTCCAAGAATCAAATACAGCTTTAACAGCGAGAGTTAGTTGATTAGCAGGATCTTGAGGGAACTCTTCACCTCTTTGTTGCTCGACCACATCTTTATATCTATTTACCAATTCTTTGAGTGCCTCTACATTCAATTCCGTATCTTCAGTCACTTGCCACTCAGATTTAAGTTGTGAAAGTTGTTGTTCAAACAAGTAATGCTCGATACCTAACACCACATCTGAAAACATCTGAATAAATCTGCGATAAGAATCTAGAACAAATCTCTCATTACCAGTTTGACTTGTCAAACCTGAAATAGTTTTATCATTTAACCCCAAATTCAAAACAGTATCCATCATGCCGGGCATGGAAACTACTGCTCCCGACCGAACAGATACTAACAACGGGTTATCCGGATTACCAAACTCTTTCCCTGTCTCCGATTCTAATACCTTAAGAGATGACTGTATTTCTTCATGCAATTTTTTTGATATTTGACTATTATTATTAAAATATTCATTACATGCATTTGTAGATATAGTAAACCCAGGTGGCACTGGGAGTCCTATCTTGGTCATCTCTGCTAAATTAGCACCTTTACCACCCAGCAGATTGCGCATATTACGATCACCTTGAGAAAAAAGGTAAACTAATTTGCCATTACTGTTCCTCTCCATCAAAATTCCCTCCTCTAGTCATATCCAATATTTTTTGAGCCGTTTCCTCAACAGCTCTATTACTGACATCAATCGTCGGACAGCCAACCTTTTTCATAATTTCTTCAGCATAATCCAGTTCTGTCATAATTCTCTCCATATTAGCGTAATTAGCTTGACTTTTCAATCCCAAAGTCTTCAGGCGTTCTTTTCGAATTTCATTTAGCTTATAAGGAGAAATTATTAACCCGATCACTTTGTTACTAGGAACTTCATACAATTCTTGAGGAGGCTTTACCTCTGGAACTAAAGGCAAATTTGCTACTTTCAATCTTTTATTGGCTAAATACATACTCAAGGGCGTTTTTGATGTCCTGGATACACCAATTAATGTCACATCTGACTTTAACAGACCTCTTGGATCTTTACCATCATCATATTTAACTGCAAATTCAATAGCATCTACTCTCTTAAAATACGATTCATCCAATTTACGCACTAAACCGGGCTCAAGTTTAGGTTCTTTACCAACTACGTTTTGAAAAGAGTTCAGCATAGGTCCCATAATATCAACAGCTTCAATCTGATACCTTTGTGATAGTTCTTTCATATGTGCTCTTAAGGTTGGATCAACCAAAGTATAGGCAACAATACTTTTAAATTTAACTGCTTCTCGAACAACTTCTTCTATAGTACCTGCATCACTCACATATGGAATTCTTTTTAGCTCACAATTATGGGAGTTAAATTGACTAGTAGCTGCTTTAACAACTAATTCAGCAGTCTCTCCCACAGAATCGGAAATTACATAACAGATGGGGGGTTGTTCTTGTTCAGGCACTTGACATCCTCCTTAATTTAGTTAATTTACTTTAATAATATATTTTGCCGAGAACTGAATCTCGGGTATTATTTAATTCAATTAGTCATCTTTAATTTACACATTTGTTTCAATCTCAGCCAAAAGTTTAATCAAATGAGTTTTACTAACTCGACCGGTTAATTCTTCTTCATTATCGTCCAAAACAGGAAGAC
>CAZKUS010000256.1:0-3511 GCA_964556025.1 uncultured Clostridia bacterium
CAAGAGGATGGTCTTTTTCAGTTGGCACATCTTCCTGACTGGAAACCTCTTCTACTTCATCAAAAGCTTCCAATATCTCGTTATCTATTGATTCACTTTCATCTTTTTGTTCTTGTTCATCAAAAGTCTCACCTACTTGCGATTCATCTTTATCTTCATAACTCTTCTCTGTCTGGTGATATAGGATAAAATCATTTAGTGACTTTTCTTCTTTATGGGCTTTTGATCTATCTTGCATGGATCCACGATTAAATGCCACCTGACCTGATAGTCCTTCTTCTTCCACTGCTGCTAACATACTATCTTTGATATCTCGGTAGCTTTGATCTATTATTTCTTGCTGCTTTTCATCTTGATTTACAATTGTCACCATAATTAAGTTATCAACATCCATCGATATATATCCATATTCACGTGCTTCACTAATTACCTTACTGACTGTTGAATTTATGTGTTTATCTTCTAAATCCAATTCTGAATACAGCTTTTCGGCTTGGTCATTCATAGGAATGGCTTCTAACACTTGATTTTCTGAGTCTAAAGCAAATTCAAAGCTTGGGTTTATATCAACACTCAAGTACGCTGCAGGTGTAGGAGAGACTAAGTAACTGGCTAATCCAGGTATGAGCAAAAGTACTATTATTGCTGCAGCTACAATGTGTTTAGGAAATATTCTATATTTATCCATAGGAGGATTAATCCAGACCTCTTGTCCAGGTTCCACTTGATAGTCTGGTATCGAAACAGTTAAAAATCTTCGATCTTCAGTAGCTACTTTCATATTATTTTTTTCAGTGCTAATTACTACTGCTTTAATTTTTGTCATATTGCCATCCCCTTTCAGAGGAAGAAAAATTCTCTGAAGACAGAGAAAACAGTGACCGTAAATAAGTAAAGCGTTCATCAGTAATAATCAAAGTCACTGCTATAATGTATTTTCGTCCCCTTTTCAACACCTTTTTACTATATCCAGTAGCCATAGCCAGCTGTTTTAAAGGCAGTTGCCTCCGTTCTAGTAAATATTGCAAAAATTCTCTGTGATCAGCTATATATTGAGCTATTTCAATTAATTTATCACGAGTTTTTTGATGTGATGGCGAAGTTTGCTCTAGTTCTTGAAAAGACATTCCAAAATCATTTAACATCTCTTCAAATTGTTTCATTTCTTCTGCTCTTTCTTGAACTTCTATTTGTTGTTGATATTTTTCAATAGCCGCTTGATCTTGTAAGGTATCATCATCAGTTTCCTTATCATGATCAGATGTTTTTTGAAGAGTTAAGTAATTATGTTTACTTTCTTTGCGGAAATAATCAATTAATCTACTTTTTATAACCATCCTCAGGTAATTTTTGAATTTTTTATTTGCTGTGGGATCAAATTTTTCAATGGCCTCATTCAATGCCAACAATGCAATACTTAATTCCTCATCATTTTCCCATTCTAACCTTCTATTACAGTAATTAGAGGTGATATTATACACATAACTAGTATAAAGTTCGATTAATTCTTCTTTAGAGGATAACTCTCCTGCTTGTGCTTGATTTATTAATTGCAGCTCTTTCTGGTTCATATAACCACCCTCTTATATTTATCATTACGATAACTTCACCTGATTTTAGGACCCCATACCAACAAAAATGTATTTATCTAACAGCACTTTTTTTTAAACACTGCTATATTCTGCTTTTAATAGTTATGAACTATCAATATTAAAATTTCACCGATAGTTTGAAAAGGTATATTAATATTTGACAATGATAGCAACTAGCAGTATAATAAAAATAAGATACCTTCAGGGGGTATTGCACTTGTATCACTTCTTGTTAACTTCTTGTTAAGGAGGAAATTTTATATGTATGAGACTGATATTACTATTGATAACAAAGCTAAAGAGTACCTAAACAAAAAAGGTATTGATACACTGACAGTCAGAATGACTAGAATGACTAGCGGATGATGCAGTGGAGCTTTAGAGCCTGAGGTTCAGGCTGATATTCCCAATAATAAACAAAATTTCGAAGAAAAATATGTACAAAATTATACTGTTTATTTACAAAAATCTATTAACCCTTCAGACCCTGAAAAGCCTGTAAAAATCTCAATATCAGGATTTTGGTTTTTGAAAAAACTAAAAGTATTAAACGTAGATATTATCACAGCTGTATAGATATATAGGTATATACTAACAAAAAATAAACTTATGCAAAAAAGGCCCAGGCGCTCCTTTTTGGGCAGCACCTGGGCCTTTGTAACTATTATTCATCATTCTCCTCTTCACCAGGCAATTCTAGCTCATCTTCATATTCCTCATATTCTTCTAATTCACCCAATTCATCTTCCATTTCTTGTAACATTTTGTCCATTAGTTCTTCTTGTGTGATAGCTTCCTCAATTTGAGGAAATTCTAGTTCTGTTCCATAATCAGAAATATCGAGTTTAGACATAATGTCCATCTTTATATCCATTTTAACTTGTTCTCCCTCTATTTCATCATCAATTGTAAAGCAGACAGCCATTTCTGTATCTATTTTCGAAGTTTCATAAGTATTTTTAGCTATGTACATATCTTGAGAAAAAGATATCTCTATACTATTTAATAGCTCTTCCATCACTTGTTCAAATTCTTTTCGATATTCTGACTGCATATCTTTTAATTCCTGTTCATCAGTTTCACCATATATATCTTCTTGTGGTAAGATATCTTCTATATCAAACATATCTCTAAGTAGTTGTTCATAATTATCTTCATCGATATGACTATTAATAACGTAATGATCTTCTCCATCTAACTCTACAATTTCCTGTAATTTAAAATCCACACCATAATTGCCTACATTTTCAATAGATGTCACTGGATCCATATTAATAAAATACTGAATAGAGTCTTCTATCCCCATCATTTCAAATTCATCTTCCACCCAGTATTCTTCATATTTTTGATATATAACATCTTCACTTATTAGAACTTCACTACTAAAAAGATCATCTTCTGGCATTTCACCTGGTTGCATACCTAAACCCAACGGAAAATCCATTTCATGATTTGTATAAATTTTTAGTGGGTCGTATTGAACATCAGAGTCCATAGTAAAAGGTATCTCCAGTTCTGGCACTGCCTCTTCCTGGTCGATATCAGTTAAATCAGGGGCTTCAATTATGGACATATTCAATTTTAAATCTCCTTCACCTGACATCTTGTGACTATTTTGATCAGTTGCATAGGTTTCAGCTTCATTTATGATTTCTACGGCAGTTTTATCTGTCTCTTCAGTCTCTGTTGTAAAATGTTGCTCTGTTTCCGGCATATCAATGTTCACTACTCTATTATCACTGTCCCAATTGACATCTGCCCCTAATGACTCAAAAACTTCCCTAAGCGGTACAAATGTCTCTTGGAAATCTTTTTCTGTAAATTCTTCTACAAGAGTGGCTTCAACTTGTAATCTACCTTCTTTAATTTCAGTTTTACCGGTATATTGCTCATCATCTATATATATATCAATGTCTTCT
>CAZKUS010000257.1:0-3501 GCA_964556025.1 uncultured Clostridia bacterium
ATTTTACCACT
Source organism: uncultured Clostridia bacterium (assembly GCA_964556025.1). Lineage (GTDB taxonomy): Bacteria > Bacillota > Natranaerobiia > Natranaerobiales > Natranaerobiaceae > Natranaerobius. The sequence continues at coordinate 12 of CAZKUS010000257.1, forward strand.
TTCATCTATTCTGTCACCGCTTGCACCACTGTCACTAGCTGTTATCACTCCTGCTGTGTACATAATCTATTTACCTCCTTATCTGTGTAAAATTTCTCCACTAGAGCTCAGATCATATCCAGGAAGTTTTTCCACAGCTTGTTTAAACGCCTGGCTCCTTAACACCTGTAATATATGCTGAACCCCTTCCCAATGCCAGAACTTTTCAGGAATAACTAAGTCATACCTTTCATTAGCAATAGGGACAAAGTCTAAGTCGAGAGCTTCTGCAGCAGCTCTAATTCCTAAACCACAGTCAGCAGTCCCACCACTAACTGCCGAAGCTACCGATAAATGATTGAATTCTTCTCTTTGATATCCATTTATTTGTTTCGAAGATATCCCCATCTGTTCTAAATGGTAGTCCAACAACATTCTAGTACCAGCCCCACGTTGACGATTAACAATTTCTATATTCGGAGCAGTTAAATCTTGTAAACTCGATATATTTTTAGGATTACCTTGGGACACTATCAATCCCTGTTGTCGATAAGCTAAGTGAACTAACACTAACTTTTGCCCAGGTAAATATCTTTCCAAATAAGGAAGGTTATACTCTCCTGATTCGGGGTCCAAAAGATGAATCCCGGCTATGTGTGCTTCCCCGCGTTTAAGAGCCATAATACCGCCCATACTACCAGCGTGAGCTGAAGACAATCGGTAAGACGGGTAATTTTGAGAAAGTTGATCAGCCAAAATATCCAGGGAAATGTCATGACTGCCAATACCAACTACAGTACTTTCCACTTCACTTTCATGTCGATATAAATTAACAGTCACCTGCTCCCCTTTCTCAACTCCCTCTTTCATCTGTGGTATCACCGTAACTCCATCAGCATTAACTAAAGACATAATCATACTTGCTCCTCTTCCTAGAGGAGTAGCTATAAAGTTATCATCTACTTTTCCCAATTTGACGCGCAAATACTCTTGAGAAGCAAATGAAGATACAACTCTTCTAGACATTTTGGCCTCTATCTGTTCTGGAACAGGCATTTCTAATTTTAGCCATTTATATAACAAAGGTTTAACAAACAATTCTGTTGTCAGTACAGCAGAAACTGGATAACCGGGGATACCTATCACGGGTGTATTTTCAACAATACCTAAAATGACTGGTTTCCCCGGTTTTATAGCAACACCGTGAGTTAAAACCTTGCCCAAGTCATTTATTATTTGATAAGTGTAATCCTCCGATCCAGCTGAAGATCCAGCATTTACCACAATCAAGTCTCTGTACGGAACGAGTTCTTTTATTTTAGAAGCTAATGTATGATAATCATCGGATAAACTTTCTTCCCTGTACGGACATCCTCCCCATTGTGACACTAAATTACTGATCATTCGGGAATTGAACTCAATAATGTCGCCTGGCTTCCATTGTTCCCCAGGTTCTACCAGTTCATCACCTGTCGGGATAACAGAAACTTGAGGTTTTATAATTACATTTATTTCAGTTACTCCCGCAGCCAGAATAGCTCCTATATCTACAGGGCGCAGCTCATGACCGGAAGGTACAATTAATTCAGTAGCCACCAAGTCTTCACCAATATTACGGACATGGTTCCACGGTGGTACTGGTTCTACAATTTCTATTTTTTCTTCTGTAACCCAGTTAATATTTTCTATCATAATTACAGCATCTTTATCTTTAGGTAGTGGATCACCGGTATCTACTAATACAGCTTCATCAGGTATTAATAAAGTTTGGGGATGTCTCAAAGAAGCTTGTTGAGTATTACTAGAACTAACAGCCACTCCGTCCATAGCCGATGCATGATAATGAGGATAAGATGATCTGGCAAATACTGGTTCTTCAGTAACCCTGCCTACTGCAAGTTCTACAGAGACAGTTTCTCCTGGCAACTCTCCAGCCCCAATCTGTTCCAATGCTTGAATAAAGTTAGTTTTCGCTTCATCTAGAGGAGTATTTTCCAAATACATTTTACGTTTACTGTGTTTATCCATACTATCACTCCTATCAAAACACTACTTGTTAAAAATTATATCCGATACACCTCGACAGTGTCACCGGCCCTTAGCCCTTCTGTGTTTTGAGATATTTTGATTAGACCGTGAGCTTCCACTAATGTGAAAATCAATCCAGATTCTCCCAAAACAGGGACCGCTTCTAGTTCACCTTCATTATTTTGTGTAAGTGAAACTCTAATATAATCTTCTCTACCACTTGATGAAGAAACATTTCTGGTTAATACCGCCTGACAACTGGTACTGAACATATCAGTTGTTGAATTTATTCCTCTCAAAATCTTTACTGCCGGTCTAACAAGAATATCAAATGTTATCATAGCACTGACTGGATTTCCAGATAAACCAAACACTGGAGTTTCTCCTACCATGCCAAACATAGTAGGTTTCCCAGGTTTAATAGATATCCCATGAAATAATAGGCCCGGACTACCCAATTCGTTGATAATCTTAGCAGTTAAATCTCTTGCTCCTACTGAACTACCACCAGAAACAATCACTAGTTCGCATTCATTCACGGCTTTATTCAGTGTAGCACGCAAATTTTCTTCTTCATCGGGGATAATCCCATATAGAAAAGGTTGGGCTTTTAGGGTCTCAACAGAACTTGCAAAAACCCATGAATTGATATCTCTGATTTTACCATCTGCTAAGGGCTCTTCAGGAGAAACTAATTCATCACCTGTAGATATAATCCCCACCACTGGGCACTCATAAACAGAAACTGTTTTTATGCCCATGGCCGCCAGAGCACCTATATCCTGTGGGCGAATTTCAGTCCCCGCAGTCAACACTTTTTTCCCCTCACTAGCATCTTCACCTTTTTGTATTACATTCTCACCAGCTGCCACCGATCTGTAAACCATGATTGTACCATCTTCAAATTGTTCTACATCTTCTAACATTACAACTGCATCGCTCTCTTGTGGAAGCATCCCTCCAGTGGCTATTTCCATAGTTTCCTCTTGATTGATTTTATTCTCTGGTGTTTCTCCCATGGATATTTTACCTTTATTATCTAACAGTGCCGGTAATGATTCTGATGCTCCGAAAGTATCTTCGGCTTTAACTGCATACCCGTCCACGGTGGAACGTGAAAAAGGCGGAAGGTCCTGAGGAACTATGACATCAGAACTCAAAACTTTATGAACTCCATTTTGATAACTTGCTTCACTTGTTGCAAATTGTGGTAAATTTTCATGAACTTGATTTGTAACAGTAGTTATAGCATCTGTAACTGAAATCACTTGAAACAAAGTAACATCCCCCTAAAAGCAACCTAATTGGCAAGCTACTATTTTTATACCAAGATCATCTGCTTTTTTCCCCACATCTCCCAAAGCCAAGTCTAATTTTTGCGCTATACTCATACATTCGGCACAAGTTATTCTCTTATCTTGCGCTTTTTCCAATATCTCTTTCTCTAGCTCTTTTTTGCTTTCCTCAGACATATTATCACTCT
>CAZKUS010000258.1:0-3469 GCA_964556025.1 uncultured Clostridia bacterium
AATAAACCTCCAATACTACCTTCTATAGTTTTCTTAGGACTCAGTTGAGGTGCAAGGGGATTTTTGCCAAAAAAGTATCCTGCAAAGTAAGCACCTGAATCAGTACCCCATATAATCAGTAATAAAAACACCATTAATATAAAGCCATTATCTAAACTTCTGACTCCAACTGCAAATCCAAAAATCCAAACAATGTAAATCACAGAAAAAAGAGTACCAGCCAAATACATTATAGACATACGAGGATAATCAGTTAATAACACAATTATAATGGAGATTATCAAAAGTGTAAAACTTAATGACACTAGCCACCACGAAGTCAAGCTAAATCCAAGTACAGCTAAAAGCGCAGCAGGAACAGCCAAAGGAATTACAACAGGCATGTTTAGTTTTGTTAAAATGGCACCTAGTTCTTTTAATCCCAGTAAACTCAATACTAATATTAATATTAAAAAAAGCCATCCACCTTGATAGATAATAGCTAATCCTAAGGGGATACCTATCACAGCGGTTAATATCCTGGTTAACACTGAAAATTACCCCCTAGTTATCATGGTTGTTTACTTTCCCAAATTTTCGATCTCGACTTTGGTAATCTAGCAATGCTGTCGCAAAATGTTCTTTAGAGAAATCAGGCCAGTAAACTTCAGAAAACCACAATTCAGTATAAGCTAACTGCCACAACAAAAAATTACTTATTCGCTGTTCCCCACTGGATCTAATCAATAAATCTGGGTCGGATAGATCGGGGTTATACAAGTGTCTATTAATTTGATTTTCATCTATTTTTTCGGGTGATATTTCTCCTTGAACTGCCTTTTCTGCTAGCTTTTGAACTACATTGACTATCTCTGATCGTCCTCCGTAATTGAGAGCAAAATTTAAGTTTAAAGAAGTATTGTTCTTGGTTTCTTCAATACCTTGTTCTATAACTTTAACCGTTTCTCCAGGTATTTCAGAAACATCACCCATAACAGTAATTTTTATATCGTTTTTTTGTAAATTGCGTAATTCTTTTCTCAAATACTCTTTTGGCAATGATAGCAAAAACTCTACTTCTTTTTTAGGTCTCTTCCAGTTTTCGGTAGAAAAAGCAAATAAAGTCAGCGTTTCAATACCTAAGTGGGCACTAATTTCAGATATACGTCTAATGGTCTCCACTCCTGCCCGGTGACCAGCTATTCTAGGTAGCCCCCTAGTTTTTGCCCATCGTCCATTACCATCCATTATTACAGCAATATGACGTGGAATACTATTGTGATCTAATTGTTCTAAATACTGTTCAAAATTGGTCACACTGATTCACTCCTAAAGAAACGACTACCCCCTCAATGAGGGTGAGGGGGTACAATCCAAGTTTATTCTTCAATAATAGCATTTGTAGGACACTCATCTACACAAGAGCCACATTCGGTGCAGTCCTCGATGATTTTAAATATATCTTCACCTTCTTCGATGGCGTCGACAGGACAAGCATCTAAACAAGACCCACAAGCAATACATTCCGTCGTAATTCTAAAAGCCATCTCTCTACCTCCTTTCCGCTCCTTAAAAAAGTGTCTTTTTACATCTCTTCAACTAAAGTTACATTGAGAGCAACATGATCAGCTGTTAATGTTGTTGTAACAGTACTATCAACACACTGATCACTATGTGAGGTAGAGAAATTGTTTCCCTTTTTAAGATAATTACCACTTTGCCCAATTGATACCACGCGCAGTTTTAAACTTTTAAAGTCTGTGCTTATGTTTTTTTCATCACTAATATTATATCTATCACTATCACTATAAATGACAGTTAAATTCCAATATAATTGCATGGTTTGTAGTTTTTCTTTTGCCACAGGATAAGGCAGTCCCATTAAATCAGACTCCAGTTCTGATATATCAACAGTATCTGAAATCATTAAAAAGATGTGATCTCTTCTTCTTTTGATTTAACAGCATCATCTACCTGTTCAATATATTTGTCAGTCAATTTTTGCACCTTATCTTGTCCTCTAATACTGTCATCTTCTGATATGTCCTTATTTTTTTCCATTTTCTTTAGTTCATCGTTGGCTTCTCTTCTGATATTGCGAATTACTACTTTAGTATCCTCACCTTTTTGTTTCACAATTTTCACTAATTCATTTCTACGTTCTTCAGTTAGTTGCGGAATGGATAACCTAACGACTTCGCCATCATTATTTGGGGTCAACCCTAAATCACTTTTAAGGATGGCTTTTTCAATGTTTTCAATAGAATTCTTATCATAGGGTTGTACCACTAACAGGCGAGGTTCTGGTGCTGAAACGTTAGCCAGCTGATTCAAAGGTGTGGACATACCGTAATAATCCACATTAATACCATCTAAAATACTGGGATTAGCTCTACCAGCTCTCAAAGATGCTAATTCCGACTTCAAAGATGAAATAGCTTTTTTCATCTTGGTTTCTGATTCCTTAAATATAGAATCCACAAAATCCCTCCTAATCAATTAATGTTCCAATTTTCTCTCCCAGGACTGCCTTTTTGATATTGCCCCTTTTAAACAATCCAAAAACTATAATAGGAATAGAATTATCCATACACAAACTAGCGGCTGTAGAGTCCATAACACCTAAATTATTGTTTAAGATATCCAGATATTTTAAATGCGAGAATTTTAAAGCTTCTACATTTTGAAGTGGGTCAGAATCATAAACAGCATCCACTTTCCCTTTTGCCAGTAAAATAACAGACGCTTCTATCTCTGCTGCTCTGAGAGCGGCAGTGGTATCTGTTGAAAAAAATGGGTTGCCAGTACCTCCGGCAAAAATAACTACTCTACCTTTTTCTAAATGTCTAATTGCTCTTCTGCGAATATATGGTTCAGCAACTTGCTGCATTTCAATAGCTGTTTGTACCCTAGTATCTACATCGTATTTTTCTAACATATCCTGCAATGCAAGTGCATTCATGACTGTAGCCAACATTCCCATATAATCGGCTGAAGCACGATCCATACCAGCATTACTAGCTTGGGCACCTCTCCATATATTACCGCCACCAACTACTATACTTACTTGTGCCCCTAGTTCGACTATTTCTTCAATCTGACGGGATATTGTATCCAATATCTCTGTGTCTATACCATAGCCTTGTTCTCCAGAAAGAGCCTCTCCACTCAATTTCAACACAACTCTTTTTTGATTGGGTTCATCCGGCATTAAATCTCTACCTCCTAGTCCTTTTACTGTGTTCTACAATAATTACAAAATTCCTGTTTATGTAGATAATTTTTCCAATCACATTGAACGTCAGTTTCATAAAAGGGAACACTTAGTAGTGTTCCCCTTTACAAGCTTTAACTATTACAAGACATTGATTTTACCTCTTCAGCAAAATTGTCGCATTGTTTTTCCATGCCTTCACCAAGTTCGTATCGCATATACCTTCTGATAGAGATATTTTCTCCAATTTTAGCAATCATTTCTTTTTTCAACTCT
>CAZKUS010000259.1:0-3466 GCA_964556025.1 uncultured Clostridia bacterium
TACCAACACCTGCTGCTCTTATCGCTTCAGCTAAAGTGCCTTGCGGAACCAACTCTACATCAATTTCTCCTGAATTATAAGCATCAGAAACTTCGGGGTTCCAATTATAATAAGTTCCTACCAACCCCTTAACTTGACCATTACTCAGTAATTTACCGAGTTTGTAATCTGGCGACCCCAGGTCATTACTAATAATTGTAAGTTCATCAGTACCTTGTTTAACCAATTCATCAACCAATACATCAGGGTCTCCTGCATTTCCAAATCCACCTATCATGATGGAAGAGTTTGGTTTAATCATGGATATAGCTTCATACGCATTTTTGATTTTTGATTTTTGCAATCTTCACACCTCCAGTTATGTCACCATATTTTGATAAATTGTGCTTAACCCTAAACCTCCAGCCACGCAAATTGTTGCCAATCCGTACTCTAAATTCTGTCTCTTCATTTCGTGTAATAATGTAACAACTATCCTGGTGCCAGAACAGCCTAAAGGATGTCCCAGGGCAATTGCACCACCATTAACGTTTAAAATATCCTCATTTAAATTCAGTTCTTTGACAACTGCTAAGCTTTGAGCTGCAAAAGCCTCATTCAATTCAATTAAATCAATATCATCCAATTCTAACTTAGCTTTATTTAAAGCTTTTTTGGTAGCAGGAACAGGTCCTATTCCCATAATTTCAGGATTAACTCCAGCCACCCCTGATGAAACGAATCTAGCCAGCGGATTAACTTGTAATTCTTCAGACTTTTCCTCCGACATCAATAAAACTGCCGCAGCCCCATCATTTCTACCAGCACTATTACCAGGCGTAACAGTACCATTTTTTCTAAAGACAGGAGGCAATTTAGCCATTTTCTCCATATTTGTATCTCTTCTTGGAAATTCATCTACCTCAAAAGCAACTTCCTTTTTTCTTTCCTTAACAGAAATGGGTACAATTTCATCTTCAAATCTTTTTTCATCGATTGCACTGACAGCTTTATATTGGCTTGACAGAGCAAACTCATCCTGCTCTTCTCTCGAAATGTCATACTGTTCTGCTAAGTTTTCGGCTGTTTCACCCATATTAAATCGCCCGTAAATATCCTCTGGTTGTGATTTAGGTTGACTTTCCGTGTTGGGATCGAGTAGGTATCCATTATTACTTGTATATCCAAACCTTGCATTTCGTAAATAGTAAGGAGCTGTAGACATACTTTCTACTCCACCAGCTACAACAATATCCGCATTTCCTGTCTGTATTTGCATAATTCCATTGACAATTGACTGCATCCCTGAAGAACATTGACGGTGTACTGTATATGCAGGTACATAATCTGGGATATTAGCTGATAACGCAGCCACACGAGCAATATTAGGCGCATCAGTAGTTTGCTTTGTTTGTCCGATTATAACTTCATCAATTTCTTCTTTATTTACTTTTGCCTTAGCAATAGCCTTATCTATGACTAGTTCAGTTAGCTTTTCAGGCAGAACATTTTGAATTGTGCCTCCTAATTTGCCAATCGGTGTCCTAACAGCTGAAGCTATAACCACATTTTTCATTTATAGGTACCCCCTTAAGAAATACATAAAATAAGGCCAGTGTAAAATATAGGGAAGGTGTAACACCTTCCCTTATAAATAAAATAGTCATCTGCTTCATAAATTCATGAGTTAAATAATATAGAATGCTATCGACATTATCACACCAGCCATTATAAGAACCATAGCACAGTATCCCATAATGTCTCTTATGCTCAGGTTCGCTATAGCAAGCAGTGGTAGAGCCCAGAAAGGTTGAATTTGATTGGTCCATGAATCACCCCATGCTATAGCCATAGCAGTACGTGCTGGATCCACGTCTAATGCTTCAGCTGCGGGCAGCATTATTGGTCCTTGAATAGCCCACTGTCCACCACCAGATGGTACAAACACATTTAGTATACCTGCACTCCAGAAAGAAAACATATTGAAAGTATCAGGGGTTGATATACTAATGAAAAAGTGAGTGATCATTTCCGCTAAACCTGAGTATTCCATAATCCCCATAATCCCCGCATAGACAGGAAACTGAAGAGCTACACCAGCCGATGTTCTCATTGAATTTTGTATAGCTTCCACATATTTTATTGGCGTATTGTGAGCTAACAATCCTAGTGCTAAAAATACTAATATGACTATATTTAAGTCCAAGTCAAAACCTTGAGTGGCAAACCACATAATTAAATATAAGACACCAGCTGTTCCTAAAATATAATTTAAAATAGAAGCATTTTCTAGCCTTTCAGCAATAACCATGTCCTTTTTATTCTTTATAGAGCCTTTGGGAGCATCATCAGCGATTTGATCAGGATGAACTTCTAACGTATCTTCGTCTTTTGGCACCAATTTTGCGTAAAGGAGTGGAATAGATACTAGAAGAATAATTGTAATCGCTAAGTTCCAAGGAGTGTAAAGAGTTTCAGTAACCGGAATTATACCTATGGCATCTTCTAAAAAGTGATCCGGTGTTGCTATAACAAGTGGAATTGAAGTAGAGGGACCTCTAACTATGTTACCACTATAAGCAGCAGCAACAATCAATGGGAAATGTATTTTTTTACCATAATGGAGTTTTGCCATGTTTTTTGCAATCAATGCACCGGCAATCAATCCGAAACCCCAATTCAAATACGCACACAGAAACGCAATAATGTTTGTCAACATGATAGCTTGCGTTTTAGTTTTAGGCAGTGAACACAATTTTTTTATAACCCTGTCTCCTGGACCTGACATTGCAAGAGCATACCCAAATATCAGTAGTAATATCATTTGCATCGTAAATGCATGGAGTTCCCAAAGACCTACACCCCAGTGGTCGAGTACATTAGTAGGTGTCTCTCCTGCTACTACAATTGCCATGACTGCTACTATAAGTGTTAGTAGTATAGCTAAAATGAAGGGTTGCGGTAAATAATTCTGAACTAAATTCACAAAAAAATTAGAAACTCTTTTTATCATAAATTAACCCTCCCTAAAATTGAACTAATGATCGTACTTATTTTTTTCACCCAGCTCCAAGATCACCGTAGCCAACAGTTTAGTTCTTTCATACAAAGTATCAATAATGACAAACTCGTCAGGACTGTGATTCATTCCTCCTTTCGGACCTAATGCACATAATGTCGGAACTCCTTCTAAAGCAGTGTATGCCGAATCAGCACCCCCTCCCGATTCGACTTTGCCTAAATCACCAAAGCCGAGCTTCATATTTATCTCTCTAACTAGTTGATACAATCCAAGTACGCTTTCAGTTGTAGGCATCGGTGGAAACGCCGTCCTGGTAGCTATATCGGCATTAGTCTCTTCAACAATTGGTTGTTTTACAATTTTTCTTACATCCTCAAGTATATTTTGAAAATCATCTACTTCTTGGAATCTGACATCAATTTCAGAAAAAGCTTTTTCTGCGACAATATTTGCCCCTTCACCTCC
>CAZKUS010000260.1:0-3451 GCA_964556025.1 uncultured Clostridia bacterium
ATGAGTTTATGCCTTATTTTTTATCCAGTGACAATGTAAAGTTGTTTTATGAAGTTACCGGAACAGGGAAACCTGTAATTCTTGTTCATGGCTGGTCATGCAATCACCAGCACTTCAAGGAACAGATCCCAGAGTTGTCCAAGCATTACCAGGTTGTTGTATTAGATTTAAGGGGCCATGGCATATCAGAAGTACCTGAAGATGGCTTGACTATAGCTAAAATGGCTCAGGATGTCCATGAACTTATTAGCCACTTAAACCTTAGTAAGCCTAGTATTGTCGGTTGGTCAATGGGAACCTCCATTATTTTTGAATTTGTAAGAAATTACGGTTGTGACAACTTAGATAAGCTTTGTCTTATCGACATGACTCCTAAAATAATAACCGATGAAAACTGGTCCCTAGGATTATACGGAAGTTTTACTTATAAAGATAATGTAGAGATTCTAGTAGGTCTAAATTCTAGCTGGAAGGATTTTGCTGGAGACTTTATTCCTGCCATCTTTGCCGAATCAGGTTGCAAAGATAATGATCTGTATCAATGGGCCTTTGAACAAGCTTATAAAAACTCCTCCCATGTTGTAACCCGTATGTGGATAGACATGGCTGCAAAAGATTATCGAGAAGACTTGGGTTCTATTAGTGTCCCTACACTTATAACTTATGGTACAGAAAGTGTGCTTTACTCCAAAGAAACATATGAATTTATGAACTCGGAAATCCCCGATAGCAAACTTATACCTTTTGAAAAATGCGGTCATGCCCTGCAATTAGAGGATAGCGACAAGTTCAACAAAGAATTGATAGAATTTTTAGGTTAAAATAATTGTCCAATTTAGTGTTGACTATCCATAATGTTTTAGCAAGACGATAAATGAAATAAGGGAACCTTCACCTCTAAAGTGAGATGAAGGTTCCCTATTTAAATGGTCTCCCCCCAAGTATAGCTTAACTTTTGCGCATACAAATCTTTAATCTTACATCAATTCAAGCTAATTTGCCATCTTTTCCTTCATCCACTCCGGTTCCAATACTTCCTCCTCTCATCAGCTTAAAACTATCCTACAAAAAATCTTCTAAGTTAAAATCTTCAGGAATATCGTACTTATAATGATTATGCTATAATATATTATGATTGTTAGTGACCCAAAATTAAATTTTGCTAGAATTTTTTTTGTATTTTTGCACAGGGGGAGGGCTATTAATCTGATATGTTAAAACATCTATTAAGTTGTATAGGAGAATATAAAAAAGATACTATTATTGCACCCACTTTTGTTATTTTCGAAGTAGTTATGCAAGTTCTGATTCCGCTTCTAATTGCTTACTTAATTGACTTTGGGGTTGAAAGAGGTGATATCAATTTAGTTGTTAGGCTCGGTGCCGTATTACTATTATCAGCCCTGCTTTCTATGCTTTTCGGTATCATTTCTGGCACATATGCAGCACGTGCCGCAGCAGGGTTCTCACGTAACTTGAGGCGAAAAGTGTTCTATAAAGTGCAGGACTTCTCTTTTTACAATATTGACAAAATCTCAGCTTCCGGCTTAGTTACACGATCAACTACAGACATAACAAACATCCAAAATGCCTATCAGATGATGCTTAGAGTTTCATTCAGAGCACCGATTATGCTCATTTTTGCTCTTGTGATGGCTTTTAATATAAATCCACAGCTTTCATTGGTTTACCTGGCAGTCCTACCCTTTCTGGCCATAGGGTTATATTTAATTATTAGTAATGCAGATCCACTTTTTCATAAAGTTTTTCGTACTTACGATAAATTGAATAATGTGGTACAGGAAAATTTACGCGGTATACGTGTTGTCAAGTCATATGCCCGCGAAGAATATGAGAAGGAAAAGTTCACTGATGTTTCAGAGTCGATTTACAAACTTTTCTCCAAGGCGGAAAGAATTATTAGCCTCAATGCTCCATTAATGCAACTTTCTGTCTATACCAGTATAATTTTGATTGGCTGGTTAGGTGCTAATCTGATTGTAGACGGTGTAATGACAACAGGACAATTAGTTAGTATGGTTGCTTATACCACTCAAATACTGATGAGCTTGATGATGCTGTCAATGATTTTGGTCTTAATCAGTATATCACGGGCTTCCGCTAAACGTATTGTTGAAGTATTAGACGAAGAAATTGACTTAAACAACAACGAAAATCCCATTAATGAGGTCAAAAGCGGTGATATTAGTTTCCAAAATGTAAGCTTCAGCTATTACAAAAGTATGGATAATTTATGTTTAAAAAATATAAATCTTGATATTAGAGAAGGTGAAACTGTCGGAATATTAGGCGGAACAGGCAGTGGTAAAACCAGCCTGATCCAGATTATTCCTAGGTTATACGATGTTACTGAAGGGAGTTTATTAGTAGGCGGAAGAGATGTTCGCGAATATGATATCACGGCATTACGGAACAAAGTATCCGTTGTGCTGCAAAACAATACTTTATTTTCAGGAACAATTAAAGAAAATTTACGCTGGGGTAATAAAGAAGCTAGCGATGAAGAATTGATCCGGGTTTGTAAGTTGGCCCAGGCCCATGGCTTTATCCAGGAGTTACCAAATGGCTATGACACACATATTGAACAGGGTGGTTCTAACCTCTCCGGTGGACAGAAACAGCGGTTATGTATTGCTAGAGCATTACTTAAAAAACCGCATATTCTTATCCTTGACGATTCAACAAGTGCAGTGGACACAAAAACAGAGTCATACTTGCGTAAAGCTTTTCTAGACGAAATCCCCCGGACAACAAAAATCATAATTGCTCAACGTATAACATCGGTAATGGATGCAGACAAGATTGTTGTTATGGATGGTGGTAAAATTGACGCAATCGGCACCCATGATGAGCTACTAGAGAGCAACCAAATTTACCAGGAGGTTTATGACACTCAACTTAAAGGGGGGACAGATAATGGCGTCGCATAATGTAAGCAAACGAAGAAAAGCCAAAAATCCTATCAAAACTTTTAAGAGACTTCTTTCATTTATATTTGCTAGATATAAACTACTCTTACCAATAGTTTTTATAGGCATATTGCTAAGCACCGGCGCTCGTCTGGGAATGTCCGTTTTTCTTGAGGTTCTAATAGACGAACATATCACTCCCTTAGTTGGTGTTTCCGATCCTGATTTCAGCAGCCTTATCTCGGCTCTGTTTGTTATGGGAGGTATTTTTCTAGCAGGTGTTATTGGGACACTGACTTTTAATTTATTAATGGTCTCAATTTCCCAAGGTACTCTCAGAGAATTGCGAGATAGTATGTTTTCTCATATGCAAAAATTACCCTTAAGTTATTTTGATAGTAACACCCATGGTAATCTAATGAGCAGGTACACAAACGACACTGATACACTGCGCCAGTTTATAACCCAGGGTTTACCACAAATGGCTGTATCCATTGTCACTATTGTCGGTGTATTCATAA
>CAZKUS010000261.1:0-3402 GCA_964556025.1 uncultured Clostridia bacterium
CCATTACAATCAGTATCAATGTTAAGCCACGCTATTTTTAGTCCAGTTTTAGCTCTAACCGAAAAATTAGCAACAGAGCGCAAGCTGTTAAGAAAAACAGCTCTTTCTTGATTAAAAGTTGCAGACCCTTTGAAATATTTATGTTTATCTGTCAATATTTCACTAGTCAGTTCCTGAAATGTTTCTGTAGTCTCACGTCTGATGCTACTAAAAAGTTCTCTCCGACTCACATTTCCTAGATTTTCTTCTTGTTTGTTTTCTGTTCTCTTTTCTTTTAATTGGGGCTCAGAAAACAAGCCATTGATACTAAGGTTCTCCTCAAATCCCATGTCTTCAACTAATAATCTAGCATTTTTTATGAACCTTATAAAGAAAGGATAATTTTTAAAATTATCACAAAAATGGCATCGACCCAAATAAAGATTGATTTCTCCATTCCTCTTTACCTGTTCAATAAAATAAGCTTGCCAAAAATCTTGACCAATAGAATACAAACAAGGAAAAGAAAAGTCTACTTCACTATTTACCCAGTAACAACCTAACACTGGGTTGGTTAAAGCACACAGTTCTCGAAATTTCTTGTTATAATTAATATCACTAGTAGTGATAGCATTTGTAGGACAAATAGAGATACAGTTGCCACATCCTGTGCACTCTTCAGCATTTAAATAAATCCCTCTGTGACTAAGTTTTATAGCATTATGTGGACAATTATCAGCACATTTTCGACATTCTTTTTTATTATTGTATCTATTGATTTTATTGTTAAAACACGCTTGTCTATTAATAATAGGAGGTTTTGTTTTAAGTATTTTATTCCATAATAATTTTTGCCAAATCATTGCTCATCACATCACTTGTCAATAGGAATGAATTGAACTCGATCACCAGTTGTAACATCATTACTATCAGGAGGTATAACAATATATCCGTTTTCCCACATCATGGTTTTCAACATACTGGACTTTTCTTTAGCTATAGGTTTGCAGTAATATCTACCATCTTCACCTATCCAACTTCTACCACGAAGAAATCTCCACATCGATGTTTTCTTCTTTTTTATTTCTTGTGCCAAAAAAGTTGGAAAAGACTTGTCTAAAATACGGTCATTGCATTCTTTATTTGAGTGTATATTTTCTTGAATATCTTTAGCACAAGTTTTAGTTAATAACGCCGGAACTAATAATAAATGAAAAGTAGTCATACAAGCAGCCGGATTACCCGATAGGGAAATTACAGGAGTACCTTTATATTGTGCAACATGACCCGGTGTTCCCGGCTTCATATTAACCCTCCAAAAAAGCCTATGAGCTCCCATATTTTCCAGTACATAAGGAACAAAATCGTAATCTCCTTTAGAAACACCACCAGTAGTAAGCAAAATATCCACTTGTTCACATGCTTTAACTATTCTTTCAGTTAGTAATTTTTCATCATCTGTGACAATTCCAAAATCAACTACTGTCTGACCAAGATTATTTAAACTAGCACCTAAAGTATAATTATTGCTGCTTCGAATTTTTCCTTGAACCAGTTCTTGTTCCGGTGGTATTAACTCATTTCCAGTTACTATAACTCCAATTTTATAAGGTTGATAAACTAAAGGGGTGGTAACTCCCAATGAAGATAAGATTCCGATATGATGTGGAGTTAACTGCTCTCCACATTTGATTACTAACTCACCTTTACTAATGTCTTCTCCTTGAGGAATAATATTGTGACCAGAATCGATCTTTTGAGATATTAGTACTTTGTCCTGGTAATCAGGACAAAATACTTGTTCCCAGGGTAAAACCGCATCATAATCATAGGGAATAACACTACCTGTCATAACTTTAACAGCTGATTGTTTAAGCTCATTTTCGCCCAAACCAATGGCTGTTTGTCCAGCTGGAATAGTTTCCACTACCGAAAGTTCTACAGGACAATTTTCGGTAGCATCTACAGTATCACTGGATCTAAAAGCATACCCATCAAAAGAGGATCTAGAAAATGGTGGTATATCGCTATCAGCATAGATATCCTGGGCTATAATTTTATTTATACATTGAGATAATGACAAACGACAAATAGATCTATTAGGCATCAACTGTTCAATTTTTTCAGTTGCTTCGTTTGGACTTATCATAAACTCTCTCCTTTACAGGTAATAGTCGCCTTCAGTTACTGAAGGCGACTTGACTGTAGTACTCCATTTCTCGGTTGTGAAAATCAATAAGCATTTTAGCTACTAGACGGTAAAACTCATGTTGTGAATTCTGTTGTACTCTATTACAAAATTCCTCGACCCATACAGCAGGATGTTTCAAGTAAAATTCTGCAGCTAAGGTCATGATTTGTTCTGCTCTATCTGTATCCTGATCTTCTAATAGCTGAGTTTGCATGCGAAACAGTTGAGCTAAAAAGTTCATCTCAATCGCTATGTGATCCGGAGGTTCTTTAATCTCCTTTAGCATTTCCATCCCTGTTTTTTGATAAAATTTCTTCACACCTATAGTACTTGCTCCCATAACAGTACCACTATCTCGGTAATAAGATTCATAAGGGGGAGCCAGTACTTCTGCAGGTCCCACGAACAATTTACCATATTCTACCAATAGTTCTTGTAATGATAATTGATGGTCAACAAGTTGACAAAAATCTGCTACTAATTCAGGATTAATAGCTTGATATTCATTGTTTGCTTCTTTTAGCAATT
This sequence comes from uncultured Clostridia bacterium, assembly GCA_964556025.1. Lineage (GTDB taxonomy): Bacteria > Bacillota > Natranaerobiia > Natranaerobiales > Natranaerobiaceae > Natranaerobius. Next base: position 2,699 of record CAZKUS010000261.1, read on the forward strand.
GCTGAAATTCATGTTCTAACATATCCTGTTCAGGTTGATATAAAACTTTACTGAAAAAATCATAAAAAGCCCATTTGGCCAAACTTTGTTCTTCAACACCTGACATTTGTATAGTTCGCTCCTTTAACCGTTAAGATTTTACTTGTCTTTGTCAAAACAGATACAGTCATCTATAACATCAAGATTTATTGTAATCCCTTATATAGTAAACATTGGGTTTGGTTCCTTCATACTCTTTTAAGCGTTTACTCTTGTATCTTTGCAGCATTTGATTCACCATTCCATTAGATTCATCGAGATCTCCAAAATACCTGGCACCAGAAGGACAGCGCTCAACACAATACGGCATCTTCCCTTCAATTATTCGGTGATCACAGAAGGTACATTTTTCAACTACATCATCAGGTCTTATTCCTTTGTATGTCCTAGATCTATTGGGATTATAATAAGGAACAATCAGTTCCTCATTTTCATCGTTTTCTTTATTCTCATCATTATTACCATTACTATCATTATTCTTACTTTCCTTCAGTTTATTCAATAGTTCTTGAGCATTACTCTCTCTCCAGAATTCGTGTGCTTTATCATTATTGTAAAAGACAACTCCATAGGGACAGGCATCTTCACACTGTCGGCAGCCAATACATTCTACAGCATCATGGAGTGTCAACCCATCTTCTGTTTTATACATTGACTTAGGTTCT
>CAZKUS010000262.1:0-3396 GCA_964556025.1 uncultured Clostridia bacterium
CCTTCTTCCAATCCCTCAAAAGTGGCCAAACCTTCGCTGTCTGTATCTTTCGAATCAGCGACATCCAGATCTACCTCTGCCTCTTCTACTGCCACTGATTCACCTTCTAATAGCTCTTCCACCTGGATGGTAAGATCATATTCAGGTGCAGGATCAGCAGTGTCATCATCTAAATCACACGCCGTAGCTGACAGAGCAAATACCACCACCAATAAAACCAACCCTATCTTTTTAATATTTGCTGTGCTCATAGTTAGCCCTCCTTAGAGTGTTTTTAATTTTTTTAATTTATATTTAGTAGTATTAAGATCTGCTGGAAACATGAATATTGCCCTCACAAACTATCTTATGCTACCCCTATGTTTCAATATAATTAGGGTAATTATTTTAGTTCTACCAAATTGCCAAATGTATTGATACTTATCTCCCAACCTTCAATAGTATAATTTGCATAAACATACCAATTTGCATCTTCATTAAGCTCTCCTTCACCATGATCAAGAGTGCCATCATATTCAAAAGAAGTTTCTTCGCCAGCATCTGTTTGACCAATCCAATTCCCTTCTTCATCATAAAAGTATAGACCATATTCTACTACGTCTTCTCCTGGTTTATCATAATCAGAAATTTCCACCTCAGCAGGCAGCTCAACCACAGCCTCATCTTAACAGTAAAAAGAGCCACCCCGTTCAAGAGGTGACTCAAAACTCTATCATATTTAAAAAGACAAACCCACAACACATGCACGCTCTAAGGTTATGGGGTTTTAATGTTATGCGCCTTAGTTCATATTAATCAACACTAAATATCTCTTCACTTAATTCCCGATCTAATCTATGATTTCCATGAAAGAGATTGACTCTGATATCATATTCACCCAAATCAGCATCGCTGAAATTAAGTCCATCGCTTATTTCTACTGTCACTTCATCTCCTGCCTCAGCGATATCAGCTAAAGGTTCAGGTAAGTGTAAGTTTAAATAATTGTTATCATCATCGGTGAAATGTTCATGATCAATTTCTGCATTTATCTCTTCATCGCCTGATTTTATGGTGACATCTTCATCAGCAAGATCATCAAGACCTTTTATTAATTCTGTATAGATATCATCTTCAGTTTCAATATCATCTATGTCCTCTCCCCATCTTATTCCCATCCAATTAGTAGCTGCAGCATTATCATCACTTATCTGTTCTAATTCAAAGAATATGTCCTGATTTTGTTCCTCAGCACTTTCAACATCTGTTGCATCCAGGCTTCCTTCTTCTATCTGAGTAGTCTCAGGATCTCCAATGTTAACCTCTTTAAACGTGGCATCATAGGTCCTACTCCCTTCGTAGTCTCCATTATCTTCTGTATATTCATTTATCTCCGCTATAAGTTCATATTCATCCGCTTCTATCTCTTCTTCAGAAACTCCAAAAATATATTCATTTTCCACTATAGTGGATTCCCCAGGACTTAAATCTTCTGCAACATATAATTCTCTATGGTAAAATAAAAATTCGTCCCAATCCCAATCTCTTTCATCGGCAACTCTTATTGGTATACCCAGAATCGAGTCCTGTTCTACATAACCGATATTAGTAACTTCAACTTCCACATCAAAATAACCCATAGGATTTAACTCATCTGCGGTTCCGTCCGTAAACTTTATATTATAATGCTCATCTTTTTCGTCTCTGACTCTCCCCCAATGATCATCAAGTGCTGTCTCGGTGTCTGTTGGCCTATGTTCTAAAACTAATTCTATAACGGATTCTTCATCTGGCTCTTCAACTACATTTTTAACCTCTAAATTCCATATTCCTGCTCCACCATCTGCTTCAAAATCAAACTCCAGCTGAGTATCTTCTGTATAGTCTTCTCCATCTATACTATGGGAAACGATATTTATGTCATCTGGTGATGTTATTGCTTCTTCTTCTACTGATGTTAGTCCTATTTCATAGTTTAACTCATCATCTACCTGGTCATGTACTCCACTGTACCAGTCAAGGTATGAATGGGTGCTGGAGATACCTTCATCAAACTCTTCTTGTCTAATATTTTGCCAGGTGTTTGTGAATTTTGCTGTGGTATCAGTTTCGGTATGTTCTACTTTTAAACTTATTTCTGCATCTGCGGCAGGAAGTTCCTCTACATTTTCTATTATGACTTCCCATTCGGAAATTTCTTCTTCATCTCCATGGACATGCGAATGCTCAATCTTTGAGTCCTCTGTTCTTTCTTCACCATCTATATAAAGTTCTGTAAGCTCTATGTTATCTGTAATGATTTCATCTATGTTATCATGGATGCGTACAACAAAATCTATCTTTTCCTGCTGGGCATAATATACTCCTTGATTAGCTATGAAGGAATAGCCCTTAACTGTAGATATACCTTCTTCTAACAGGGCATGAAAGTTTATATCTTCTATATCTTCATTTATCTCCTTAACCCAAATATCATCTTCTTCCTGCCAATCTGTGTGGAGTGAATACCAGAAATAATCATCCTGATCTTCTATTAGTTCGGGGGTGATGGTAATTGTATCTCCTGACTCTACTTCTGCTTCCCAGCTACCATCATCTTCAGGTGTTATCACGTTATCATCATCGTCTCCTATATTTAATAAAACATCATCAGTGCTTAAACCACTCTGAAGATAGACATAGCCTGATATGGTATGGGTATCATCTTCTTCAGGGGTAGTGTCACTATCAAGATCACAGGCAGAAAACGTAAAGGCTACTGCCAGAATGAGCATAAGTATTCCTGCGCTTTTAAGTTGTTTGTTTAGCATTTTTGCCCTCCTTATGTAGGTTGGATTGATAATAGTTTAGCTGTCTAATAATTAATAATTTTCGCATATATCTGCTTCTTATTCATTATATCATAAATGATTATTGATATCAAGATATTTGAGGTGATTTTGAAGGTAATACTTATATTTAAGTTTAGACATTCTATTTATTTTAAGCCTCCAAACTCTGTACTTTTTATTTGCCAAAAACAGAAATTAAGGAGGAAAGTAGAAAAGGAAAATTAATAAATCCGTGTTGGTTTATGCTCCTGACAGGTGTTCATTAATTTACAACGTTAATTCTAGTCCATAGTTATCACTGTAATTTTGTATGCATTTCCTAAATAATTTCTTGACAATATTACATATCATTTCTCCTGCTTTCATAAGATAATATTAAAGCAAGGAATATTACCACAGGGGTGCCAGGGTCTGAAGTAAGAATGTGTGCTCATATCAATTTTCCTAAAAATTTCAGCTACTGCAAAAAGTCTTTGATTTCATCTAAATAATCAAAACCATAATGAGCATCGCCAAATGCTGGATAATTCTCATATTCATGATAATAACCAGGCTCTACCATATGACCTTCTCCCCATTCGCTCCA
>CAZKUS010000263.1:0-3389 GCA_964556025.1 uncultured Clostridia bacterium
ATTAGAAGAACCAGAATTTGATGAAGAAACCTACTATGAAGAGGGGTATGGTACTGAAATTCCTGCTATGGACGTTACTGTAGCTGTAAACTCTGGTTTATATGAAGAACATTCAGAGGTAGTAGAGTTTCTGGAAAACTATGAGACTAGTAGTGATGTGACCAGTGAAGCACTGGCTTATATGGATGACAACGATGAAGATGAGCGAGGAGCAGCAAAGTGGTTCTTGAGAGAGCAAGAAGATATATGGACTGACTGGGTGGATGAAGATGTCGCCGATAATGTACGTGAAGCAGTTCAATAGAATAGGATCAACATTTAAAAGTCAACATTTAAATGTTATATCTGAAAATGTAACTTGCTAGCAACTATCGCTAAAAGTAACATGTTAATAGTGCCAAAAACCATGCGGATAGAGAGGTGAGATAAGCACTGCTCCCGCGAGAGATATATCTCCGGGAGCAGTTACAATTTACTATGAATGATTTTCCCGATATTACACTGGAGTTTGGACAATATGTAGACAGTTTAGTTACATGGTTGGACACGAATTTGGATTTTTTGTTTGACGCTATATGGTATGTGATTTTGAATTTTCTTCTTTTTGTTGAATCGGCATTAATGGGTTTGCCGTGGTGGTTATTTATTTTAATAATTGTGCTGTTGGGCTGGAAACTCAGGACAATTGTTTCAGGACTAGTGTTTGGTTTACTCATCTTCTTTATAGGAACTTTTGAACTATGGGAACCTATGATGGAAACATTAGCTATAATTATGACTTCTGTGGTTATTTCTATAGTACTGGGAATACCCCTAGGTATTTTGATGGCATATAATAAAAGGCTTGCTACAGTGATGAGACCTATCTTAGATGGAATGCAGACAATGCCTAGTTTCGTGTATCTGATCCCGGCATTGATTCTCTTTGATATGGGCAAAGTACCAGCTGTTATAGCTACCACCATATATGCTATTCCGCCTGTTGTCAGGTTGACAGATCTTGGTATAAGAAGAGTTTCCACGGAGATGGTAGAAGCTGGGAAATCATTCGGCGCTTCACCATTTCAATTACTAACAAAGGTTCAGATACCTCAAGCACTTCCGACTATTATGGCTGGAAGTAATCAGACTACCATGTTGGCTTTGGCCATGGTGGTTATATCGGCAATGATTGGTGCTGATGGATTAGGTTTAGAAGTTTATGTTGCTATAAGCCGTGTCGATATTGCTCGTGGAGTAGAAGCGGGAATTAGTATCGTATTTCTAGCTATAATCATCGATAGATTAACTCAAGCTGTAGGAGACAAATTTAAGTATAGTGATTAATTACAAGATCTTTTTAGAACTTGCTGTTTTATTATTATCAACACTCAAATTTAACACAAGCCTAATACAAGCCTAATAGAATTTTATTATTTGCAAACTGCAAGTTAAAAACTTTAAGTGGGAGTTTTGTTTATGACACATGAAATTCAAGAAACCGGTGATATGAATTATAAAATTAAAGTAGAAGAATTATCAAAAGTTTTTGGCCCTAACCCAAAATCTATATTGCCAGTACTGGAACAAGGTAAAAGAAAAGATGAAATTTTGGAGAATTCAGGACATACAGTAGGTGTGAATCAAGTTGACTTTGACGTCTGCGAAGGTGAAACATTTGTGATTATGGGTCTATCTGGTTCGGGTAAATCTACTTTGATTAGATGTCTAAATCTGCTAAATAAACCTACCAGTGGCAAAATTTACGTAAATGGAGAAAACATTATGGAATACGATAAATCAGAGTTAAGAGAGTTTAGACAGAATCAATTGTCTATGGTATTCCAACATTTTGGTCTATTTACTCACAGAACCGTATTGGAGAATGTACAATTTGGCTTGGAAATAAAAGGTGGTAATGAGCAAGAGAGAAAGGACCACGCATTAGAAGTACTGGAGTCTGTAGGACTGAAAGAATGGGCTGATAAAATGCCTAGTGAACTTAGTGGTGGCATGCAACAGCGAGTAGGGCTTGCCAGAGCATTGGCCAATGATCCGGAAGTTCTATTGATGGATGAACCTTTTAGTGCTTTGGACCCTCTAATTAGAAGAGAAATGCAGCAAGAGCTAATTGATTTACAATCAAATATGCAGAAAACTATAGTATTTATTACTCATGATATCAATGAAGCTTTTAAAATTGGTGACAGAGTAGCAGTGATGAAAGATGGTGTGTTTGAACAGATAGGGACACCTGATGAAATTTTAGCTAATCCGGCCAGTGACTATATTAAAGACTTTGTACAAGATATTGACAGATCCCGAGTTCTACAAGCTAAAGATGTGATGTTTACTCCTACTGCTTTAGTGAATATTAATGAAGGTATCAAGTCAGCAGTGCGAGAAATGCAGACTAATGGAATATCTAGCGTGTATGTAGTAGACAAAAACAAGTATCTTCTGGGGATTGTCAATATCGATACAGCTATTGAAGCTATTAAAGAGAACAGATCTCTTCGTGATATACTCAGCGATGATTATTATACTACAGATTCTGAAACCTATATACATGATCTTATCCCCATAGCAAAAGACAGTAAATACCCAATAGCTGTGTTGAATGACAATAATCAACTTAGGGGAATTATTGTCAGAACATCAGTGTTAGCTGCACTAGTTTAATTAACGCTAAAATCATATTGCAAATTGACTTTGATCTGCGAGGGTGGTAATAACTGCTACCCTCGCCATTTTATTTTGATTGACATTTTACTGCTGTTTGACTATAATTACTGTACAATATAAAGGTTCTTTGATTAGCTCAACTGGGGAGGTTTAAACTGTGAAGTTTAAAAAAATATTGTTATTAATTTTGTCATTGTCACTTGTTTTGGCTTTTGCAGCTTGTGGTGATGATGAGGAAGAGAAGGAAATTGTAGCCAATGTAAATGATGAAGAATTTACAGAAGAAGATTTGGAAAGATTTGAGCATCAGGTGATGCAAATGTATCAAATGTATGGAATACCTATGGACAAAGAAGATGAAGAACAGATGGAGCAGTTGACAGAAGAAGCTGTGGAGGAAATGGTGACAGAAGCTGTGTTATTACAGGAAGCAGAAGAAAGAGGTATAACAGCTGATGATGATTTGGTAGACGGAGAAGTGGAAGCGATTAAAAGTGAATTTGAATCTGAAGAAGAATTGGATGAAGTACTGGAAATGTACGGTATGAGTAGCGATAAACTAGAAACTGAAATCCGTAATTCTTTTGTGATTGAAGAACTTATTGAAACCTTGATAGATGAAGACGACATTTCTGATGATGAGATAGAAGTAAGTGAAGAAGAATTAGAGGATATGTATGAACAAGAAAAAGCAGCTGATTTAGAAGATGAAGATGAAGATGAAG
>CAZKUS010000264.1:0-3389 GCA_964556025.1 uncultured Clostridia bacterium
GTCGGCAGTAATATCGGTCAAAAAATTAAAAGAGCCCGTTACGAAAAAAATATGACTCAAGAAGAACTGGCAAGTAACAATTTTAACCGAAGTTTTTTAAGTCAGATTGAAAAAGGATTAGTTAAACCTTCTGACCGAGTGTTATCAATCATTGCAGACAGATTGAACCTACCTTTAAGCTTTTTCTATGAACCCGAAGACCCTGACCAAGATGACGAACAAGCTATCAAAGCTCTGACTAAAGCCAAAGAGCTAATACAAAATAATCAGGCTGATGAGGTTCAGGAGTTACTTTCAGGGACCTTAAAATTACATGATATATCTCCCAAATATGCCGGATTATTAATGAAACTTCAAGGAGAAGCTTATTTCCTGGGCAATAATATTAACAAAGCTTTAACTTCATTAAAAAAAGCTAAGATTATTTTATCAGACCATAAATATCACCAAGAGCTGTGCACAGTTTTAAATTATCTCGGTGAAATCAACAATCAAATCGATGCCTTTCAAGATGGTAGCTATTATTTACAACAAGCACTAAAGATCATGGAGGCTAATTTTGTTACCGATAATATTCTACGTCTAGATTTATACTTTAATTTGGCTATGTCATATATTGGCCTGGAGGAGTATTTAAAGGGTTCAGAACTAGTTATAACTGCTTTAACATATTCAAAAAAGGCAAACAACTTTTATAATTATGGTGAATTACATTATTTAATAGGTCAATGCTATCAAGGAACTGGTGAATTGGACAAAGCTCGTCAAGCTTATAAAACAGCTATAGATCAGTTCATTATTTTTAATAAATACGAATATACAGGAAAATCTCAAAAAGCTCTAGGTGAAATAGAAGAATACAAAGCCAAATATTCTGAAGCTAAACGTTTTTATCGATCAGCTCTAGAGCAGTTTAATTATATTAATTTAAGAACAGAAATAGAAAATGTTAAATTAAAGTTATTAAATGTTTATTTGCAGTTAGATGAAAAGACGAGTATTGTAGAATTAGGACCATACAATTTAGAATTAATTGAAACCATGGCTGAGAAAATTCGTCTGGCATACCATTTATCTAGAATTTATAAAGAACAAAATGACTCAGATAACTGCTTTTCTACCATACAGATTCTTAATGAATTGGTAGATAGAGCTAAGCGGAAGAAATTGTACCCGGATAAACATCTACTATTTTATTACAGTTGGATGGCACATGTTTATCTTAACTTAGACTACTTTGAATTAGGTAGAAAATGCTTAAAACAGTGTAATAGCATTATAAAAAAATTACAGACTTAAATATTTAAATACTGTTATATTCTGTTGTTGAAAGCTGAACTCTTCGATTGAACGGCTTTTGTGATCAGGAAGCTTTAATTCTACTGTTTGGGAGTTTTAGATGTACCAACCCGAAACACTGGATGTGAAGTTGAAGAGTTCAGCTTTCAACATTAAATTTTAAGCTAATATTTAGATAAGGAGAGAGCTAGTATTACCAGGCCTCTCCTTATTTATTGTTACATAAATAATATCATATTGGTAGTTACTTATTTGTTTTTTTCTCTTTTTCTACCCTTATAGCTATATCCGGGCAAACTTGTTCACATATCCTACAGAAAATACATCCTTCTATATCAACTTCAACTGCAGGTGTTCCATAGACCCCTAACTCGTCAGACCATTTCAGTACATGTTTCGGACATTTTTCTTTACAGAGTCCACATCCTTTACATAATCCTGGGAATATATACCAATAACCTTTTCCTTCTTTATGAAAACTCAATTTTCTATAATTTTTATTTGTTTTTGTCACGGTGCATACCTCCTTAAAACTTATCTCCTGCCAGAGATTCCCGGGCCAATTCAATTCCCCGCTGAAACGCACCCATGTTCATTTCTCTTAATTCTGGGTTCTGATTAAACTTGCGCTTTAATTTTTTCTCAATAGCCTGTTTCACAGTTTCTGGTGGCAACACTTTTGATAGTTCAATAACAGCACCCAATACCATAATGTTGAATACCCGGGGGTGAAACTCACGTTTTGCTATATCATTTGCGGGCAGACCTAAAATCTGTTTAGCTTGTTCAGGGAGTTTCGGTCTTATATCTCTAGAGTTTTCAGCCACTTCAATTAAAGAGCTATCATATACAAATATGGTGTGTTCACCGACATATTTATTGGTACGATCTACTGCCCTATCGCTTAAGGCCATAACAATATCACCTTTAGTAAATTTAGGTGAACCGATCTGCTCTTCGCTAATTTGCACGTATGCCACTGAAACGCCACCCCTCTGTTCAACTCCAAAGTTTGGAATATACAGAGCTTGCTTTCCATCGTCATTTCCCGCCTCTGCTAAAATATCGGCGACTGACTGGACACCTTGTCCGCCTTCACCAGCCAGGGCTATCTTGGTGGTATTATCCAAATTTAACCCTCCTTTTCCGGTGTCAAAAATTCACCAATTTCAAAGTACTTAGGCATTTCTTTCTCTACAAATTCCCAGGTTTGAGAGGCATCAGTACGCCAATTAGTTGGGCAGGAAGCTAATGCTTCTACAAATGAAAACCCTCTCCCCTCCACCTGATTCAGTAAGGCATTTTTTATATACTTTTTCAGATTTTTTAAATTGGCAGTAGTACCACGAGCCACATAGGCGTTTTCTTGACAAATAGCTGCCAGCATTTCAGGTCCTTTAGTAGGATTCCCTGTAGCCTGAACATCCCTGCCATACGGGCTTGTTTCAGTTTTTTGCTGTGGTAAAGTGGTAGGCGCCATCTGTCCTCCTGTCATACCATAATTAGCATTATTGACTAATAATACTGTCACTGGTTCATTCCTAGTGGCAGTATTCATCAAATGTTGAGAGCCGATAGCATAACCACCACCATCTCCCATATAAGCTATTCCTACCATTTCTGGACGAACTCTTTTGATTCCTGTAATAACTGGTGTTGTCCGTCCATGATGTGTTTGGATAGAATCTACGTTGAAAAAGTCCCAAGCTAACAATGAACAACCTATATCACAACCAAACACAGTTTTCCCTTGTATCTCCAATTCATCAATAACCTCACCCAAAACTTTCAATACCAATCCATGTCCACAACCTGGACAAAATTTATGCGGCTTGGTCTCTAGACACCACGAATTAGGCATGTTAGGTTGAATTTCAGCCAATGAATAAACCCCCTTCCAAATTATTAATACTTTTGCACTCTTTCCACAATCTCTTCTGCAGTCACACCCATACCAGGCTTGAACAGGGTATCCATCTCGACTGTTTCACCGTATAGGGCATCAGTGACTAAACGCTTAAATTGGCCATAAGCTGATTCCACCACTAATATCTTGTCTGTATTTCCAACTGTTTTAAGTAGTTCATCAT
>CAZKUS010000265.1:0-3381 GCA_964556025.1 uncultured Clostridia bacterium
AATAGCTGCTATTACAGGGAAAAGAAACATATTTACTTTACATTATTGAACCTCTATAATTGATTTAAGCTATTTAAGTTTAAATTCAATTAGGAGGTATAATATTATGCAAGAAAAAATGAAATTTGAGGTGTTAACTACAGATGTAACTAATTATCTTCAAAAACTTTCTTATTCAGATTCAAGAATTAGTCAATATCGTTCTGCCTGGCAAAGGGTTTCAAACTTTATGAAAGCAAATGGACTGCAATACTTTACTGCAACAGTCGGAGAAGAATTCATTTATTATTTAATTGGAGCCAGAAAATATGATGATATTGATCGCTGGGAAAAAGATATTATACAGTGTACTAATGTTTTGACTGAATTTCTAGAAACAGGAGCTGTCAAGGATAAACGGCACCATAAATTTCGTGATTTAAAAGGAAATATTGGCAAGACAATGCAGGATTATATAACTCACAAAAAATCTTATGGAGTTTCTCGTGTAACCACAGATATTTATAAAATTCGCTTTCAGCATTTTCTTAGTTTTCTAGAAAATAACGATATAGATGATCTAAAATTAATAAATCAACAAGTTTTAATTAATTATGCCAACCAACTTGTTTTCTGTACTCCGTATATAAGACACAGTAGCCTCTCTATAATTAAAATGTATTTAAGATTTTTATATGATCAGAATTTAGTTGATAAAGATTATTCACGAAAAGTTCCTAAGGATAAATATATAAGACAAGCTAAACTTCCTTCTGTATATACAAAAGAAGAAGTGGAAGCTCTAATAAGATCTATTGACAGAAGTAGTCCCAAAGGTAAACGAGATTATGCCATGGTTTTACTGACAGCCCGCCTAGGACTCAGGGCGACAGATGTGTGTTGTCTCACTTTTGAAAATTTAAAGTGGGAAAAAAGTCTTATAGTTTTTAATCAAAATAAAACTGGTAATAAAGTCGAATTGCCACTTATCTCAGAAATTGGTGAAGCCATTATTGACTATTTAAAATTTGGCAGACCAGAATCAGAGCTGCCATATCTTTTCTTGAAAGTTACTTCACCATATGATCGTCTTGATAGATCAACGCTTCATAGTATTGTAACTTTATACCTTAATAGGGCAGGAATTCAATATAAAAACGAACGAAAACATGGTCCGCATGCACTTAGACATAGTTTGGCAGGGGTTTTACTTCAAAAAAAGATACCAGTTCCTGTTATTTCTGAAGTACTTGGACATAAAAATACAGAAAGCACCAGATACTATCTTCGGATTGACTTGAATTCATTGAGGCAGTGTGCTCTTGAAGTACCTCCAGTTCCTCTAATTTTTTATAAAGGAGGAAATATCAATGAGTAAATTTCAAGGTATATATTCAATACTACTTGACCAATATATAGAATTCAAAAGAAGTTTAGGGTACAAATACAAAAGTCCTGAGTATACATTTCGTTTATTTGATAAATTTACAATAAAAAATGGTGAGACTGAAATTGGAATTACAAAAGAACTATCTGATAAGTGGGCAAAGAAACGACCAAATGAATCTGACAATACCCGTTATAAAAGAGTAATGCATTTGATAAAATTTGCTTCTTTTCTTAATGATTTAGGATATGATTCTTATATACCTAAATTACCTAAAAATTACAAAAGCACTTTTACTCCCTATATTTTCTCTCGACAGGAAATTGAAATTATTTTAGCTGCAAGCGATCAATTAATAATGGGTAGTTCTATGAATTCAACAGTTAACGTAATACCTGCAATTTTGCGGATGTTATATGGTACTGGTATTCGTGTTGGAGAAGCAGTTGCTTTAAAAGTAAAAGATGTTAACCTTGATGAGAAATATCTTATTATTAGACATAGCAAAAATGGAAAAGAACGAATGATTCCTTTTTCTGATTCTCTAACAGAAGTCTGTAAACAGTATAGAAACTCACTTCAAATTATTGAAGATGGAGAAAAATATTTTTTTGTAAAACGTAATGGTTATAAATGCAGTGCAAAAGTAATATACAACTGGTTTCGCAAGGTGCTCTGGAAAGCAGGTATTCCACATGGTGGAAAGGGAAATGGTCCTCGTCTCCATGATTTTCGTCATACATTTAGTGTCCATACAATGGCAGCAATGGCTAAATCTGGGCTTGATCTTTATTATTCTCTTCCCATTCTTTCAGAGTATTTGGGGCATCAATCTCTTGAAGCTACTGAGAAATATGTAAGACTAACCTCAGAAATGTATCCAGATCTACTTTCTGAGGTTAACAGTATATGCTCATATGCTTTTCCAGAGGTGAGTTCTAATGAAACCAACTGATTTTTCGAAAAGCCTGACTGATTTTCTTGGTAGCTATCTACCTGGTGAAAAAGGAGCCAGTAAGAATACAATTATTTCGTATAAAGATACTTTTATTCTCTTTTTAACTTACTTAAAAGATCAAAAAGAAATATCTGCTGAACAACTGCATCTTAAACACATTTCTAAAGAAATTGTATTAGATTTTCTAAACTGGATTGAAGAAGAACGGAAATGCTGTATAGCAACAAGAAATGTGCGTCTTGCAGCTATTCATTCGTTCTTTCAGTATCTTCAGTATCAAAAGCCAGAAGATTTATTTTTATGGCAGAGTATTTTATCAATTCCTGTGAAAAAAACAATAAAAGATACTATTAATTATCTGTCATTAGAAGGAGTAAAATTACTTTTAGAACAACCTGATCAGTCTTCTTTTCATGGCCGTAGAGACCTAGCATTATTATCACTGATGTATGATAGTGGAGCGCGAGTCCAAGAAATGATTGATCTAACGCCTTCAATGGTGAGACTTGAAACGCCATGTACTGTGAAATTAATTGGTAAGGGTGGAAAAGCAAGAATTGTCCCGCTACTGGATATTCAATTAAATTTTCTTAAAAACTATATGCATGAGAATGGGCTGCTAGAGCCATCCGCTAACCAGTATCCATTGTTTAGTAATAGTAAACAGGAAAAACTAACTCGTGCTGGAATGAATTATATATTAACTAAATATGTTAAATTAGCAAGAGAGAAAAACTTAACTTTAATTCCTGAAAGATTGAGTTGTCACTCTCTCCGACATTCGAAAGCTATGCACCTTCTTCAATCAGGTGTTAATTTAGTATATATTCGAGATATTCTGGGACATAGTTCAATACAGGTAACAGAAATTTATGCCAGAACTGATTCACAACAAAAACGCGAGGCGATTGAAAAAGCATATACTGATGTTAGACCAGAAAAAGAACCCTCATGGCTAGCAAATGATGATTTATTAGTATGGCTAAAATCATTTTCGAAATAGAGCATCTAGATAATGTAAAGTAAATCTGTTTTTTTACTTGTAATAGCAGCTATC
>CAZKUS010000266.1:0-3380 GCA_964556025.1 uncultured Clostridia bacterium
CCAAAAAAATCAAAGTAGCAGACGTCATAAATCCAAGTCCGCCAGCCAATATCAAAAGCATAATCACTGTCTGTCCGAACAAAGTAAAAGTCGTCCCAGTATCAACTACCACCAAACCAGTGACACAAACCGCTGATGTAGCCGTAAAAAGAGCATCTAATAGTGGCAACTGCCCATCTTCCACTGTGGCTACTGGTAAACTTAATAGTATTGTCCCTACTATTATCAATGATAAAAACCCTAAAACTAAGGTCCTAGCTGGATTGAATTGTGTAGATGTGGCCATGTTAACACTCCCAACAAAAAACTTTGAAATTTTGTTTATTATTTAAAATAAAGTTATAATGATTATAATATAGCATATATCATAGCTTTTTATAACAGCATGAATGGGAGCAGTAATATGATACCCATCAAAGATAACATAAAATCACAAAGATTTCCAGTAATGACTATAGCTATTATAATCGTCAATATATGGATTTATTTTCAACAAACCTCTTTGCCTACAGAGCAGCCGCTGCTTTCGGTAGCATAGGTCATTTTATTAGTGCACCGCTATCTATTCAACCTGCTATCGGCGCTAGTGGCACAGTAGCAGGAGTTTGGTGGCACACATCACTGGGTTCGTAATGGGTACTATTTATGCTATCTTTGCTAGAACTTAAATTATTTTTTCTCTTTGTTCTTTAAGTATAAATATCTAACAAAGACCGTAAAAAATAACACTCCACCCATAATCAAATACATAGGCATTGCACTCACATCTTCATCTCCCCCTTGCTTATCAGAATCTTCCATAGTAACGTGCTCCAATGTCTGTTTATCTTCACTACAAGCAGTCGCAATTGTCCCAGTATCTAGATCTAAAACATTTGTTATAAAAGGAAATAAAAATAAGACCATTATTAGACTTACTATACACTTTTTCACTGTCATCACTCCATATTTTTAAACTTGTATTCTGTAAAATTTCGTGATTTTTCCCTTAAATCCTTTATTCTTAATCAATTTAACAAGCAAAATGAAAGGCGCAGCATGAACTGCACCCAAAAAGTTTTTCAAAATATAGGCAATTAATATTTTGAAAGGTAATTGTCAATTTCCCAACTATGGACTTGACTATTATACTCTTCCCACTCCTTAACTTTAGCTTTTAGATAAAGATTAAAGACATGCTCCCCAACAGCTTTTTTAACTAGATGATCTTTTTTCATTTCATTTATGGCCTCATGCATATCCCTTGGTAACTTCTCCACATTCAGTTTTTTTTGCTCCGAAGTACTCATTTCAAAAATATTATCTTCAATCTCTTTTGGAGGAGTCACCTTGTTTTTAATTCCTTCCAATCCGGCTTTTAACATCACAGCGAAAATGAGATAAGGGTTAGCTGTTGGGTCGGGATTTCTCAACTCAACCCTGGTGCCACACCCTCTAGATGCAGGCACTCGTACCAATGTGCTCCTGTTTTTAGCAGACCATCCAATATTTGTAGGTGCTTCATAGCCCGGTAAAAGTCTTTTATAACTATTGACAATGGGGTTTGATATCAAAGTCATTCCTTTGGCATGTCTCAATAAACCACCAATATAGTAATAAGCTATATCACTAAGTTCACCATTATCGTAATTATCACAATCAAAAAAAGCGTTTTCACCATTCTTGAATAGTGATTGATTACAATGCATAGCATTACCATTATCATTTGAAAATGGTTTCGGTAAAAAAGTTGCGTATAGCCCATGGTTTTTAGCAATATTTTTTACAATATCTTTAAAAGTCATCCAATTATCCGCTGTCGCTAAGGCTTCATCGTATTTGAAATCAATCTCATGCTGACCTTTAGCAACTTCGTGATGGGATGCTTCTATACGAAATCCCATTTTTTTCATAGTCAAAATCATACTACGTCTCGCATCTTCACCCATATCATAAGGTGCTAAATCAAAGTATCCAGCAGTATCATGAACATCAAATACCGGCCTTCCTTTTTCGTCCGTGTGAAATAAGAAAAATTCTCCTTCTGGGCCTACATTAAATTCATAGCCCATATCTTCAGCTTCCTTAACAGCTTTTTTTAATATGTTCCTAGGACATCCTTCGAAGGGCGTGCCATCGGGGTTATAAACATCACACATTAATCTAGCTACACCTTTTTCCGACGGACGCCATGGCATGACATTAAATGTAGAAGTATCAGGTATCAATACCTGATCAGACTCTTCCACTCTGGCAAAACCATCAATGGAAGAACCATCAAACATCAACTGTCCATCCATGGCTGCATCTAATTCATCCACTGTAATAGACACACTTTTCATCACACCGAATACATCTGTGAATTGTAACCTAATAAATTCGATGTCCTGTTCCGCCATTTTCTCTCTCAATTCTTCTTTTGTAAGATCATCCATGAAGCTAATATCGCCTCCTGATTAATTAAATATATTTTTTGTAAATCTACTTGTAAAGTTTATCACAATAGTGAAATAAGTCAACAAATTCCAAACCTTGTACAGGCGCCTCTGCCTCTCTCTCGCTTTCGTGATCTCAAACACATTGTCAATACCCGCTATTACTTACTATTCCAAGAGTCTTGATGCATCAATTATTATTTTTTTCCATTTCTACTAAGTTTATGAGTCCTGTTCAGCTTTTTCTTTGGTTACTGAGTTGCCCCGATTATTATCATTACATTCGGTGTCATCAGTAACTTCAGTTTGCTCATTTTGTGGTGATTTTTCCTCTGATGGTCTATCAGATTCCTCAGTCAATTGCTCATATTCATCATTGGTTTTTATAAACTTTCTCCTACCACCTTTGATCAAAAACATAGAAAACAAGATCAAACAGACTGCCAAAGTAACCCCTATCATATTAATAAATACATCTCCTACACTACCATGCCTACCCTCAACAAAGGTCTGTCTGTATTCATCTAAAGCTGATAAAATACCACCACCTACAAAGGAAAGTATCACAGCTACAACTGACTTTTTAATATACTGATGAAGCAGAAAAAATAAAGCAATTGTTATGACGAAAAACACCACAATATGAGCTAACTTTCTGAGTATAAACTCTAATATAACAGGGTTTTCACGAGCATAATCCAAAAAATCCCTAGTCACTCTATCAAAATAGTACAATTCACCAGCATCCAGAGGTATGCTAGCAGCTAACCATTCAGATATTCTGATAAAAGTCAGATCCATGCTAACCATGATAGAATTAATTGTTCGTAAAACAGGCAACACTTGTAAGCCGGGAATTGATGATAGAAAAAACAACATCCCTACTAACAGTATAACTATTAACCAGGCACTCTTTCTCATAGCTCTCACCTCATTAATGAAACTGCAGTCCCACAGGACAATGAT
>CAZKUS010000267.1:0-3335 GCA_964556025.1 uncultured Clostridia bacterium
GAAGCAGCAGTAGGCTCATTGATAATTCTTTTAACTTCCAGACCAGCTATCTTACCTGCATCTTTAGTGGCCTGTCTTTGACTATCAGAAAAGTAAGCAGGTACAGTTATAACAGCTTCTGACACTTCTTCCCCTAAGTATTCTTCCGCATCTCTTTTAAGTTTTTGCAAAACCATGGCACTAATCTCTTGAGGAGTATATTTCTTACCATCAATATTAACTGTATAATTCGTCCCCATATGTCTTTTAATAGAACTAATAGTTCTATCAGGATTAGTAATTGACTGTCTCTTCGCCACCTGTCCTTCTAAACGTTCACCATCTTCTTTAAAAGCTACTACAGAAGGAGTTGTTCTGTCACCTTCCGCATTACTAATAATAGTGGTTTCTCCACCTTCCATTACTGCTGTGCATGAGTTAGTTGTTCCCAGATCGATTCCGATTGTTTTACCCATAACTATTACCTCCCTTAGATTTTTGTTTTGAATACATGGAACTATCTGTCAATAAATTTATTAAGTATAATTTAAATAAATTTTACTAAAAGTCATTTCGATACTTTAACTACACTAGCTCTAAGTAACCGCCCTTGAAACATAAATCCAGGCTGTAATTCTTCTACCACCACATTACTGTCATACTCTTGACTGTCTACCTGCATAACAGCTTCATGATAGTTAGGGTCAAAATGTTGACCTATAGCTTCAATTCGTTCTAGGCCATTATTATGCATAACTTCTGTCAGTTGATCGTATATCATATTTACCCCTTCGTAAAAATTCGGATCAACTTGGTCCTTTTCAGCATTATTTAAAGCTCTTTCGAAATTATCCATGATAGGTAAAAGTTGACCTATTAGTTCTTTAGCTTTTTCGGCACTTTTTTGGTCCCATTCTTTTGCCACTCGCTTTTTATAATTATCAAAATCAGCTTGTAACCTGCGCAGCTGATTTAAATGTTTTTCACTTTGTTCTTGTATTTGCTGCTTTTCCTTTTCTAAAGTCTTTATTCGTCGTATCAACTCTTCTTGTGATACCTCACTTTGCTCCTGATTTTGTGTATTTTGCTCATACTCTAATTCAGACTCACTACTTTCATCAACAGTTGTTTCATTCTCTACTTGTTCTTCTTGGTTTTTTCCCTCCTTGTAATTATTGGTATCTTTTTTTTCTTCAGTCATATCTTGTTCACCTTTTTGTTTTTGATTCTCTTGCATATCTTGATAGTTGTTAAAATCATCTTTCATCATCTTATATCACCTACTCTTCAGAAATTTTCTTATCATCCAGAGTTACTGTCAACTCATTAGCAATTTGTGCAACAATAGCAATGACTTTCGTATAATCCATTCTTGTAGGACCTAAAACTCCTATAGTCCCCAGGGGTCTGCCATACAATTCATAACTGGCAGTTACTAAACTACAGTCTTTCACCTCTTCCAGAGGATTTTCAGTACCTATTCTTACCACAATACCTTCTTCATTAGATAGCAATTCAGCCAATAAATCTTCATTTTCAAAAAAAGTGAGCAGTTCTTTCACTTTTTCTAGATTATTAAATTCTGGCTGATTTAGTATGTTTTTTGTACCACCTAGAGCAATATTAGAGCTTCCCTGTTTGAAGGATTCTGACAAAATGTGTAATGCATGTTCCACAATCTCTACTTCACGCATCAAGTCAATTCTAAGCTCACTTAACAAACTAGGGGTGATATCGTCAATAGTTAATCCTTGTAAACGACTATTTAGATGTTCAATTATATTGTTTAATTCTTCATAAGACAAATTGCCTGCTATATTGATAGGTCTACTTTCAACAATTCCAGTATCAGTGGTTAATACCATTAGCATTCTCTTTTCATCCATGGGAAAAGCTTGGATTTGTTGAAAAGCACTACGTCCAGTCTGTGGTCCCATAACAAGTGAAGTGTACTCAGTCATTTCAGCTAAAGATTTAGCAGTCATCTGAATAATTTCGTCAATTTCTAACGCTTTTACTCTGGTTAATTTTTTCTTAATTAAACCTGGATTTTTAGCCATTAATCCTTTAGATATTAATTCATCCACAAAAAAGCGGTAACCTTTTTCTGTGGGAATTCGACCAGCAGAAGTATGTGGTTGTTCCAAATACCCCATGTCTTCTAAATCGGCCATCTCATTTCTTATTGTAGCTGGGCTCAGATCAAACTCGTACCGTTTTGTCATTGTACGAGACCCTACTGGTTCTGCCCTATTAATATAGTCCGAAATAATCGTTTTTAAAATTCTCTGTTGTCTCTGGGATAGACCCATAAAATCACCCCTGATGATTATTAGCACTCTTGTAACAAGAGTGCTAATCGATCCAATTAAAAAATAACACTAGGGAATCTATTTGTCAAGTTACGGTAAAAATTCAATGAAAACTTGATTTGATAACATATACCCTTTTTCTGTCAGATTAATTGTGTGATCTTGCCGTTCCAATAAACCTTCACTGATCAACTTGTCTATTTGGTTATAAAATTTTGTTTCAATATCAAAACCCATTAACTGTGACAGTTGTTTTAGATTTACACCTTGAATAAGTCTTAGTCCTAAAAAAATGTATTCTGCTAAAGCGTCTTGTTCCGAAACCAACCAATATTCACTAATATAATCATCAACACTTGTTTTATTAGAGTAATCAATATATTCATTTATATTTTCATTTGTAGTAAACCTATATCCATTCCAAAAGCTATGAGAACCAGGACCTAATCCTAGATAGTGGCCTCTTTTCCAATAAATCATATTATGACTACATCCATAGCCAGGAAGAGCAAAGTTAGAGAGTTCATAGTGCTGGAAACCACTCTCAATTAGTTTTTCTCTAGCTGAATAATACATATTTAATTCCTTCTCTTCTTCTGGTTTTTCTAAATCTCCATCCAACCACATTCTTTCCAATGAAGTTCCTTCTTCTATGGTTAAGTTGTACAGAGAAATATGAGATGGGATAGGGTCTAAACTCAAAATATTATCGAGATCTGTCATCAAGTCATTTTCCGTTTGACCAGGTATACCATAAATAATATCTATATTAATATTATCAATTCCCTTATCTACTAATAAATTATATGCAAATTGAAACTCTCTAAAATCATGTATTCTCCCTAAAGTTTTTAATAAACTATCATTAGTTGTCTGCATCCCAATACTAGCTCGGTTTATATTAGCAGCTAAAGTATTAACTTTAGCTTTTGTCAAAGGACTAGGGTTTAATTCTATACTTATTTCCTTTTCATTATTAAGAAGTACAAACTCTCCAATAATACCAAAAAGTTGGTCTAATTGAGTCTCGTTAAGACAATTAGG
>CAZKUS010000268.1:0-3332 GCA_964556025.1 uncultured Clostridia bacterium
GGTCCGAAGAACTGGGTTTATCGGGAACTCCTGATCCCATTACTCCTGATAATAAAGCTAAAATAGAGTCTCAAATGCAGAAGACAGCAGTGTTTACTGACCTAAACGGAATGTGCAAATTCACTGTACTTTGTAATACTTTAGAACCTAGTCAGTTGGCGGCATTGACAGAGAGCATTACCGGAATTTCAATGGGTAAAGATGATGTCATGGAAGCTGCGGCCAGGGCGATCAATTTGCAGAGAATGCTCAATATCTATAAATTCGGTATGGACCCTGCCCAGGATACTCTTCCAAAAAGGTTTTTATCCGAGCCAGCCCCTGAAGGCCCAGGAAAAGGAACTGTAATAGATATAGAAAAAATGAAAAAAGAGTATTATGAATTGGAGGGTTGGGGACAAGATGGTATCCCCACAGAAAAACGTTTAAAAGAACTTGATCTTGATTATCTATTAGAGGAGATTTAAAATGATCACAGTACAGGTAAAGGTTATGGGAGAATTGATTCAAATTGTGGGAGGATCTTCTTTTCAGGTTACACTAGAAGAAGGAGCGGATATCAACGACCTTTTGACTAAAGTTTTTGATGAATATGGGGAAGAAATGCGCCGAGAAGTAATGAATGAAACAGCTGATGATCTAGCTCCATATTATAAGATATTGGTTAATGGTAGAAATTCCAAATTGATGGAATACTTCAATACTCAACTTCAGAATGGTGATTTGGTGCATATTATGCCGCCTATAGCAGGTGGTTAAACAGTTTAAATAAGATTATAATTGCAAAAAAAGGGCCTCTAGATAAGCTGTAAATTCATCTAGGGGCCTAAAATTATGTAATGAGAAAATATGATGATCGAGCCAAATAACAAGAAAGTATTTGTTGATCATACTTATTGAATGTTTATTGCCATTAACAACAGAATATAACAGTGTCATATTAATAAAATTTTTTAATATAACTTGTTATCTAGTTAAAGGATTTTTAAGTTTTTACTAGAATATAATTATTAATAATAACTACAATTAATAAATGGGGTTGTTTATTTGTGAGCACTAACTATTTAGATGGGAGCAGAGAAAAGGTGCATATAGTTAGAAAAACTGTCATTTTAGTATTTTTAATTATTCTTACAGTGACTTCAGTTTCTAGTTACTCTGAAGCTTATGCTCAAAGTGATAAGTCTACAGTAAACTTAGGGGTACTGGCCTTCCGTCCTGCTCCGGAAACCATAGAACGTTGGCAGCCGTTGGCTGATTATCTAGACAATGAAATACCGGAATACTCTTTTGAGCTTGTTGCCCTGAACTATGATGCTTTAACTTCTGCTGTGGAGTCAGGAGATGTAGATTTTGTCCTGACAAATCCAGCTCATTACATAGAAATACGTCGGCACAATGAACTGTCAGGAGCTATTTCTACTTTGGTGGAGCTAGATGACGATGTTCCTTTAAGTGAGTTCGGTGGAGTGATTTTTGCTTTAGATGAACCCTCTGCTCCCGAAAAGTTAGAAGACCTGGATGGCATTACTATCAGTGCAGTAAACAGATCATCTTTGGGTGGCTATCAAGCTCCTGCCTACGAGCTTTCAAATGCGGGGATAAATTTGCAAGAAGAAAATATCCTAACAACGGACATGCCCCATGACAATGCTGTTACTGCTGTTTTAGAGGGCAAGGCAGAAGCAGGTTTTGCTCGCGCAGGAGTTATTGAGTCCATGCTTGATGAAGGTAAAATAACCGAAGATGAACTCAGGATAATAAACTCTCAAGAGCATGAAGATTTTCCCTATGTAGCGTCTACTCCTCTCTACCCTGAATGGCCCGTGGTTTCTCTACCTCATGTAGATGATGCTATTTCTCGGAGAGTGGCTTCAGCTTTATTTGATATGGAAATAGGCTGTTCAACAGCTCAAGAGATCGGTATTTACGGCTTTACAGTTCCATCGTATTATCAGCCAGTTGAAGATATGATGAGAGATCTCCGTATCCCGCCTTTTGATGAAGCCCCGGAATTTGACCTTGGAGACGTCTGGGACCAATATCAGTGGTCTATAGTTACAATACTGGCTTTGACTGCCATTATTTTAGTAATGCTGTTACTGCTTTCATCTGCCAATAGAAGCTTAAAGATATCACAAAATAAGATTGAGACTCTCTACAAACAGTTAGATGAACAGGTAAATACTTTAGTAGGTATTCATGAATCTACTTTTATTAAAGATGCACCTGAAATAGAAGATGTATCTATAGCTAGTTTTTTTCAACCCACGGACCGTCTAGGTGGAGATCTGTACGGATACATTAAAGTAAATGATAAACTAATACTGTATCTATCCGATGTCAGTGGTCACGGCATTGAAAGTGTCTCTTTTAACGCCTTTCTGAAAGGAACTGTAGAGAGTTATATTAGCTTAAGACCTGATGATATAAATCCCCGAGATATACTAGAGCACATATATCAACAGTATGATAAGGAAAACTACCCTGATGACTACTTTATATGTATATTCTTATCAGTACTAGATTTAGAGACAAGGGAGATGAGCTATTCTGGAGTGGGTTTCCAAAACCCTCCATTATTGAAACAAAACGGAGACTTGATTCATTTAGCTAGTAAAGGTCTGCCTATTTCTTCAAACATTCCTGCTGAACTGATGGAATTTACAACAGCAGAGATATCTTTAGAACCGGGAGATACAATACTTTTTTATACAGATGGTATAGCAGAAGAAACTAGTGATGGGGAAATTTATGAGGATAGATTAAAAGAAGTCTTTGTAAATAATGCAAACAGAGACCCTGATACCATGACTGAGATCATCAAAGAAGATTTCACTGAATTTAATAATGGCCATTTAAAAGGCGAAGATGATATAACTTTTGTTATACTTCAACTGAAAGGAGAGACACCATGATAAATATAGAGATACCGGGAAGAGGAGATCTGCGCATTAAACACGCTTTTTTCGATTACAATGGCACTCTCGCTGTTGATGGCAATATGTCCATGCAGGTAAAAGCCAGACTCACTGAGATGTCTCAGTTTGTCAATGTGTACATACTCACTGCAGATACTTACGGCACAGTAGCAGAGGAATGCCAAGATTTAGATCTACATATCGAGACCTTTCCCAAAGAAAATGCGGGATTAGAAAAGCAAAGAATAGTGGAAAGCTTTGGTGCCAGTGAATCCATAGCCATCGGTAATGGTTTCAATGATATTGAAATGTTTAAAGTCAGTGCTCTGACATGTGCAGTCATAGAAGGGGAAGGGTGCAGTGGCAAATTACTCACCCATGCCGATCTAGTGTACAAAAATATCATGGATG
>CAZKUS010000269.1:0-3316 GCA_964556025.1 uncultured Clostridia bacterium
TGGATCCGGCTTTATATAGGCCAGGACGTTTTGATAGACAGATAACTGTCAATGCACCTGACCTAAATGGACGAAAAGAGATTTTGAAAGTCCATGTTCGTAACAAACCATTAGAAGACAATGTTGATCTAACTGTGGTGGCACGCAGGACTCCCGGATTTACAGGTGCTGACTTAGAAAACTTGATTAATGAAGCAGCTATTTTTGCTGCTAGAAAAGATAAGAAAAAAATTAGTATGAAAGATATGGAGGGTGCAATAGATCGAGTGATAGCTGGTACTGAAAAGAAAAGTAGAGTTATCAGCGAGTTTGAAAAGAAAATTGTGGCCTTTCACGAGGCTGGTCACGCGATAGTAGGTTATTTACTTCCCAATACTGACCCGGTACACAAAGTGTCTATTATACCCAGAGGTGGTGCTGGAGGCTTTACATTAATGCTTCCTAAAGAAGATAGACAATTTATGACTAAAACTGAGCTACTGGAAAGGGTTAGTACATTATTGGGTGGTCGAGTAGCTGAAGAATTAGCGTTAAAAGAGATAAGCACAGGAGCGCAAAATGATTTAGAAAGATCTACTATGATCGTGCGACAAATGATTATGGAGTACGGCATGAGTGAAAACCTAGGACCTAGAACGTTAGGCCAAAAACAGGATCAGGTGTTTTTAGGACGAGATATTGGTAGAGATAAAAATTACAGTGAAGATATAGCATATGCCATTGATAAAGAGATCAGACATATGGTGGATGACGCTTATAAAGAAGCTAGAGATCTTCTTGAGAAACATATGGATAAATTGGAAAAAATAGCTGAAGCACTAATGGAACGAGAAACATTGATAGCTAGAGAGATCAAATTGTTGATGGAAGGAAAAGAACTTCCTCCTGTTGAAGAAGTTCCTACAGAAGATTTAGAAATACTAACTGAAGGAACAGCAGGAGAAAAATCTGACCCAAATATCGAAGAAGACCTTTCTGAAAAGGAAACTGATGATGCAGTAGACAGTTCTGAAAATGACGAACTAAACCATACTTACAATGAATCTGATAGAGAAAATAACAATGAAGATAAGAATGTAAATGTTAAAATTGATTATCACAACAAAGATTCCCATAAAGATGAGCAAGGAATAACTCTCGATGACGAAAAAAACACTGAACATGAATGGGATCAAGAACACACAGAAGATGGTCATAAAGACGATAACGACGATAAAGACGATAACAAGAAACAGTGATAGTTGTCCTGCTAGATTCATAGTAGTGCTTCTATAACTATCAATAAATGTAAATCTACAAGTTTTTGAAAACCCACTTATATTCCTGGCATAACCCGGCCCCTTCCAAGAGGGCTGGGTTATACTGCCATGGGATCAAGTGGCTTTCTATAAAATTCAGAAAATTGCATATCTAATCAGAGATTTTGTCCGGTACCTACACTGGCTGGTTCAGCTACTACTATGTATATTCCGGTGATAATACCCGGAATTCTGGGAGGGCCTTTTGTCAGCGTGGTTGTGGGAGGACTATTCGGCCATTCCATGTTTCTGGTTGGTACATCTAAAAGTCCCAAACAGTAGAATTAAAGTTATAATATAGACATCAACATAATATCAGTAAAGTGATTTTAGCTTAATTTTGGAAGTGATAATATTTAAATATTAGAACACAGGAGGGATGTTATAGTGAAGAGTGATATTGAAATTGCACGCCAAGCCCCTATGCAGCCTATTAGAGAGATTGCATCAGAAGTAGGGGTTAAGGATGAAGAGCTGGAGTTGTACGGAGATTACAAGGCAAAAGTAACTTTAGATGCCTGGAGACGTTTACAAAAACAACCAGATGGTAAATTGGTTTTGGTTACTGCTATCACACCAACACCGGCAGGTGAAGGTAAATCAACCACCACAGTAGGGGTCGGCCAAGCACTGAAAAGACTAGGGAAAAAATCCATGGTGGCATTGAGAGAGCCATCTCTAGGTCCCAGCTTTGGTGTTAAAGGAGGTGCTGCTGGAGGAGGTTACAGCCAGGTAGTGCCTATGGAAGATATTAACTTACACTTTACAGGTGATATCCACGCAATAACTACAGCACACAATCTCTTGTCCGCAGCCATCGACAATCACATTCACCAGGGTAATAATTTAGATATCGATGCTAGACGTATCACCTGGCGACGCGTGGTTGACTTGAATGACCGTGCTTTAAGAAATGCTGTAGTTGCTCTTGGTGGCCGGAGTAATGGTTTCCCAAGAGAAGATGGTTTTGATATTACAGTAGCCAGTGAGATCATGGCCATACTGTGTTTGGCTACTGATATCAAAGACTTAAAAGAACGACTTAGTAGTATCATAGTAGCTTATACCAGAGAAAGACAGCCCGTTACTGTAGCTGATTTAAAAATGCAGGGGTCAATGTCTGTACTGTTAAAAGATGCTATAAAACCCAACTTGGTTCAGACATATGAAAATGTACCTGCTTTTGTTCATGGTGGTCCTTTTGCCAACATAGCACACGGTTGTAATTCAGCCATGGCAACTCAAATGGGAGTTAAAATGTCAGATTACTTAGTAACTGAAGCAGGATTCGGAGCCGACTTGGGAGCTGAGAAATTCTTTGACATTAAGTGCAGATTTACAGGTTTAGAGCCTGATGCAGTAGTAGTCGTAGCTACAGCCAGAGCTTTGAAAATGCATGGTGGTGTGGCAAAGGACGATCTCAAAGAAGAAAATCTAGAAGCTTTGGAAAAAGGATTTGAGAACTTAGAAAAACACATGGAAAATCTAGCTAAGTTTGGAGTTCCGGCAGTAATAGCAGTAAATCGTTTCCCCACAGACACTGAAGAAGAATTAGATCTACTGATAAACAAATGTCAGGAAAAAGGTTACCGTGTAGCTTTAAGTGAAGTATTCGCCAAAGGAGGCGAAGGTGGAGAAGCGGTAGCTCAAGAGGTTCTAGACATTTTAGAAAAAGAAAGCTCAAAATTTGAGTACTTATACGACATTAATGCACCTATGACTGATAAAATCGAAACAATAGCCAAAGAGATCTACGGAGCTTCCGGAGTCGAATTTACCGCAGGTGCTAAAAAGCAGATCAAACAGTTAGAAGATAGTGGTTTAGACAATGTACCTGTTTGTATGGCAAAGACCCAGTTCTCTTTCTCTGACAATCCCAAATTACTCGGTAGGCCAAAAGACTTCACAATTACTGTCAAAAAAGTACAAATTTCAGCAGGAGCAAGATTCGCCGTAGCTCAAACAGGGGATGTCATGACTATGCCCGGACTTCCTAAAGTTCCAGCAGCAGAAGAGAT
>CAZKUS010000270.1:0-3315 GCA_964556025.1 uncultured Clostridia bacterium
TACATCAACCTCCAAAAGGAGTGAAATATTGGGAATACAGATTCTCTACAGCGTTAGAAGCTCTGGTAGGTTATCTGTATTTAAAGGGGCAAGAAGATAGGATTAGGGAACTGCTATTAGATGAAGTGGATTGTATTTTGCAATATGATGATTAAGATTAATAATTGATGTAAAAGATTTCACTGTAGAAGGGAGAGAGTGAGATGAGGGTCGTTTCACCAGAGGTATTAATACCTGAAAATGAACTGACTGATATGAAAATAAAATCTATAGAACGTTATGCTAGAGTATGCTATAAATCAGAGGATAAAATGAAGAAAGATTATAATGAAAATTTGATCAGATTCTTGATTCGCCATGGTCATGAATCGGTGATTGAGCACGAAAAAGTTACAGTTATGATGGTAATTGATAGGGGGTTATCGCACGAAGTGGTCCGCCACCGTTTAGCCAGTTACAGTCAAGAGTCTACCCGTTACTGCAATTATCAGAAAGATAAATTTGGGAATGAAATAACAGTTATTAGACCTTACTTTTATACTGACAGGCCTGACGAATATGAATTATGGGAACAAGGCTGTCAAGCAGTTGAAGATGTATATTTTCGTTTACTTGAGCAAGGGTCATCTCCTCAAGAAGCAAGATCAGTTTTGCCAAATTCTCTAAAGACTGAAATAGTAGTAACATATAATATGAGAGAGTGGAGGCACTTTTTTAAATTGCGAAGCCATAGTGCCGCTCATCCACAAGCTAGACAGGTTGCGATTCCTCTCTTACTGGAGTTTCAATCAGTTTTTCCAGAACTGTTTGATGATATCAACTATGATGACAAGTTTTTGTCAGAGAATTATGCTGATATAACTCGCACTGATGAATTATTTAATAGGATGTGAACTGCCATGGAAAAAGATTGTCTGGTAATTGGAAAAAAACCAGTCCAAGAAGCAATTAAAGGTCGACGTCGTGTTAATGAAATATTTTTATCTAAAGATTTGAATAAAAAATTTCGAGATTTTATTTCAAAATGGGCTGGACAAGAAGAAATTGATCTACATGAAGTATCGTCAGATAAACTTGAACAACTGGTTGGTGCTACTGAACATCAGGGGGTTGCAGCAGTAACTGAACCTTTTATATACAGTACTCTATCTGAAGTAGTTGATAAATATTTGGCAAAAGGAGAAAAAGATGTAGTTGATCCGAGCTTAACCCTTCTTGCCCTAGATCACCTGACAGACCCTCAAAATTTTGGAGCTATTTTGAGAACGGCAGATGCCGCAGGGGTAAATGGTGTGATAATACCCAATCGCCGCAGTGTGGATATTACTCCAGCTGTTGTTAAAGCTTCCAGTGGAGCTTCTGAACATGTCCCAGTAATTAAAGTCTCTAATATAAGGCAAGAAGTGCGCAAGTTGAAAGAACAGTGGGTGTGGGTAATAGGAACAGACGTTCAAGGTGATCGCTCGATTTATCAAGAAAATTTGAATATGCCTTTAATCGTAGTAGTGGGAAATGAATCTAGTGGTATTAGTTCAGCGATGAAAAAAGAGTGTGATCTATTAGTTAATATCCCTATGAACGGTGCTATGAACTCTCTGAATGCTAGCGTGGCAACTGCTTTGGTGTTATATGAAGTTTATAGACAAAAAACAGAGTAATCGGGCTGTGGATGTTCAGATGGGATTATGTATATCAGTCTGCTCTAGAGAAACGGAGTGTTAGAACATGACAGATTATTTAATAGTGGATGGTTACAATATTATAAACGCATGGCCTCATCTGAAAAAAACATCCAAAGAGAGTCTTGAATTCAGCAGGTTAGAATTGATAGATAATTTAGCAGAATTCCAGGGAGTTTTGTGGAAGAAAATAATTTTGGTATTTGATGCTCACTTGAACAAAGGAAGTAAACGTCATGCGGAACAGGTGGATGATATTATGGTTATATATACAGGTGAAGGGGAAACGGCTGACAGCCTTATTGAGGGTTTAGTATATGAACTGGTCGAAGAAGGCTCTGTAGAGGTGGCCACATCTGACTGGCAGGAGCAACGAGTTATTATGGGAAAAGGAGCAATTAGGTTATCAGCAAGGGATTTAAAGAATATAATAACAGAAACTAAAGAAAAAATGCGTAAAAATTTTATCGAAAAAAATGATAGCGGGAAAAACACCCTGGGAAACTTGTTGGATGGACAAATTAGAAAAAAATTAGATAATCTTCGACATGAATAGCGTTGAATCCTTCCTCCTTGACGCTATCTTTTGTAATGAGGTATAATATGACTGTAGTTCAGGGGCTTGTTTCCCGTAGAAAACAAAACCGGAGGCGATTTACGTGAGTCAAAGTGCTCAAGACATTTTTAAAAAGTATGATCTAAAAACTGATGAGGAAGTTGCAAAAAGAGCTCGCGATGGTTGTCATGAGGCATTAGAATTTTTGATTGGCAAGTATAAAAATTTTGTTAGAGCTAAAGCGAGGTCATACTTTTTGATTGGGGCTGACCGGGAAGATATTATTCAAGAGGGTATGATCGGCTTGTATAAGGCAATCAGAGACTTTCGCGGGGACAAGCTATCATCGTTTAAAGCATTTGCCGAACTATGCATTACCAGACAAATTATTACAGCTATCAAAACAGCTACTAGGCAAAAACACATTCCCCTAAATTCATATGTATCATTAGATAAACCAATTTATGACGAAGATTCTGATAGGACTTTGTTAGATGTGATATCAGGAGTCAGAATAACTGATCCGGAATACTTGATGGTTAATAGTGAAGAATACAATGACATCGAACTAAAAATGACTGAAATACTCAGCAGTTTAGAGTGGAAAGTATTAATGCTCTACTTGGAAGGTAAAAGCTATCAAGAAATCGCCAAAGAACTTAATAGACATGTCAAATCTATTGATAATGCTTTACAGAGAGTAAAACGCAAGTTAGAACGGTACTTGAACATCAGAAGTGAATAAAATAGCACAGTCAATTATAATTGCAGAAGGATAGGTTTTGCAGTACTGGTTATGACTGGTTGAAAAATAACTTGATTTTTTCACATCATAGGGTTGACTTTTATTGAAAATCTGATGTATAATTACACCTGCTCATGGGCGAAAATAAAGTGACAATCTGAGCATGTTGGGCACGCAAGACTGTGGAGAGGTACCCGAGTCTGGCCAAAGGGGGCAGACTGTAAATCTGCTGGCGCAAGCCTTCGAAGGTTCGAATCCTTCCCTCTCCACCATTTTAATGAGCGGGTGTAGCTCAGTGGTAGAGCCCTGGCCTTCCAAGCCAGTCGCGTGGGTTC
>CAZKUS010000271.1:0-3309 GCA_964556025.1 uncultured Clostridia bacterium
AAGAATATGCTGGTGAAAGTTATGAAGAGTCAGAGGAAGCCTGGAATGAAAAGATTGGTTATCCAAATGCATTTTCCTCTATTGATTATGTTGGTGATTATGATTTGGATTACCATCTAAAAAATCTTTTAGGAGATGATTTTAGGTCGGGTTCTTCACCATTAAATTTTAGTGGTGATTTTTCCCTGAGAGTAGCTCCAATTGATCGGTGGCCTCGCCCACTCAGTGTTAACTTCCCTCCGTTTACTGATAGAGAAGTAAATCCAGAAGATTCTATTGATAGAACACATTCTGGTTTTGAAGTTTCCAGAGATGAACTGGATGATAGATCCTTTGAAATATTGAAGAATCATCTATTGGATAAGTTGTACAGAGCCCAGAATCCAGAAGGAGAGCCAGAAAAAGAAAGAATAGAAATAACTTGGACTAGTCCTGCTTTAGAGGCAGATCTTTCTTCCAATTCTTTGCCTGACGGTTATAAAATTTACAGGAAAGGCCCCAATGATAATGATTTCACTGCGGCTGGTAAATTGACAGAAGATTTAAGTTCTGGAGAGAATATTAGTTTTACTGATAGTGGCGTTGAGGAAACTGGTGAGTATGAATACAAAATAAAACCTTTCACAGAGTTAATGGGATATACAGATGATGATAACTATATAGAACAAGCATCTGATGTTGATGTTTTTTCTGTTGCTTTTGAAGAGGAAGGTATTGACTATCGCACCTTTAAATTAGAAATACAAGGAGAAGGTGAAATAGGAATACACAACGATTATGGTGATGTGAGAGAATCTTGGAGCGTAGATGATGATACAGAAATAGAATTTGAAAAAGGTACAGAGTTAAGGTTAAGAGCAAATTCTATTGCTGACTGGGAGTTTAGCTATTGGGAAGGTGATGTAGCTGATAATGAAAGTGCCGAAACTACAATAAAAATAGATGATGATAAGGAAGTTATTGCCCATTTTGTGGATAAAACGAAAAATGACGCACTATTTGAAGTGGATATAGATGAAGTTGCCAGTGATAAAGAAGTAAATCTTGGAGAGATTCTCACTGTTTATGTAGATGTGGAAAATACAGGAGATGAAGAAAGAACTCAGGAAATAAAACTCAGTGGTGAAGGTGAGGAACTTCTAAGTAAAGAAGTAACACTAGAAGTTGGTGAGTCTCAAACAGTAGAATTCAGTGAAACAGTTCCAGAAGATGCCAGGCCTGGTGAAGAGAAAATAACAGCTGCCAGCGATGATGATAGCGATAGTTATACTGTCACTATTTTAGAGGATGATGATCTATCTGAAGTTGAAGTAATCACAACTTTCGAAGGACATGATGATATGATTCGATCCGTAGACTTTTCTCCAAATAATGATTTGGTTGTTTCGGGGGGATATGATGAAACTGCCAAGGTTTGGGATGCCGAGACCGGAGAAGAAATCACTACATTTACGGATCATGAAAGCCATATAAATTCAGTTTGCTTTTCTTCTGATGGGGATATGGTGATTTCAGGTTCGCATGATTTTCAAATTAAAGTCTGGAATTCTAGTACAGGAGAAATCATTTCTACCTTAGATGAAACTGGATCTGTTAATTCAGTAGATATTTCTTCCGATGGTAGCAAAGTGGTTGCTGAGGTAGCTCGCAATAGAGCAAGAGTTTGGGATATTGAAAAAGAAGAGATTATAACCTCTTTAAATTATGATATTGATTATGAGGATACAATACACGACGTAGAGTTTTCTAAAGATGAAAGCTTAGTTGTAACTGGATTTTATTCTGGGGACTTAGGTGATGTGGAGGATAGTTCAGTCTTAGTCTGGAATGCAAATACAGGTGAAGTCATAACTGAATTTGAAGAACATAAGAATAGAATTAGATCTATGACATTTGCTAATAATAACAATATAGTTGCTTCAAATTCAACAGAGGGTCACCCCTTAGGATGGGCTATAGACACCACCGAAATAATCACCAGATTTGAGGGGCATAATAGAGGAGCTGATTCCTTGGATCTCTCTTCTGATGATAGTTTGCTGGTTTCAGGTGGTGGAAGTTCTTTAGGGGGGGTGTCTAAAATATGGGAAACTGAGACAGGAGAAAAACTGCTAACTTTTGAAGAGCATGATAATCAAATTCTTTCAGTTTCTTTTGCTTTTGACGTTAATGAGGTTGTCTCGGGCTCTAATGACGGTGTAGCTAAAGTTTGGACTTGGAAAGAAAATTAAGTTATTATAGGGAAATGGCAAAATAAAGAGAGAATAAATTCAGGGGGTAACAAAATGAGCTCACAACATAAGTTTAAGATTATCGGTGTTTTTGTTCTGGCTTTTGTTTTGACTGTAACATTGACGGCCTGTGATATGAATGGTAACGGTAATGGTAATGGCGTTGGAAATGGAGAGGAAGTTATTGGAGAAACAAAGACACTGAATGAAGATTTAGCAGAAGATATCGGATACAATACTAAAATTCCTGCAGATTATGAAGTAATCACTGAAGAGGATCCTGCCTTTATATTAAACACTCAAAATCAGGGATCAAAAGTTATTGAATCTGTCATTACAGAAGAAGTTACAGCACAGCAGATAGGAATTGCTTTTGAAGAAGAATTTAATTTTTTAGCTGGCCCTAATTTGAGAGATTTAGAGGAAATAGACGAGGATGATTTTGCGGACGAAGAAGAAATTATCGATGAAGTCACTCCCCTATTGGCAGGTATTACTTTGCTTCCTCGTACTGAAGAGATAAAGGAAGAGTTAAAAGAACAATGGGGTGAGCTGTATGGTGATATTGAACGAATGAAAGACAAATTGGAAGATGAGGTTGATGATCTGCATGATATAGGCTTGGAAACAGTAAATGAAAGAGAAGCATTTTTCGCAGAATATTCCAATACAGAGCCAGAATATGGTATAACTATTACAGTGAGAGAATGGGTGGTACTTGTAGAAGAGGAAGGAAAGTTAATATCTTTTAACTATGCTGATATGGGAGAGGAAATTGCTAGCGTAGTCGTTGATTATGCAATAGAAAATCTGGATATTGAAATTTGATGGAAGTTGCTTCTCAGAGATTAACCATTATATAAAAGTTTAATAAAGAGTAAACCTAAAGGCAGATTGAGCCGGGGTAATTCGGTTAGATCTGCCTTTTTAAAAAAATTCAACATAAAACAGATATTTAAGCTTTCAAGGGAAAAAGACCGATTTACTGATTTGATGGTAAATATAATTTTTGTTATCATATTGGTGATTTCACTGCAAAAAGTGGGATAAATAGAGCCTAAAAGCCCTACAAGAACAA
>CAZKUS010000272.1:0-3295 GCA_964556025.1 uncultured Clostridia bacterium
CTTGCTCTTTGTTTGCTCTGTGGGAATTTCCAGTTGCTAAGTAAAAAATAGCTTCTAATAAATTGGTTTTTCCTTGAGCATTATCACCATAAAACAAAATAATGGGAGATTTAAACTCAAGTTTTTGATGAGAATAATTACGAAAGTTTTTTATTTCTAATTCAGTGAGTTTCACGAGATCACTCCTTCGGAGACCCAGTTTCAGAAACTATTTCCAACATTAAGTTTTGATTTTCTATTTTTACAAGATCTCCGGGAAGGATCTTTTTACCTCTATTTGTCGTTTGTTCTCCATTGATTAGTACTTTATCATTTTGTAAGAATTGTTTTACTTCGCCTCCAGTAGAGACAAGGTTTATAAATTTTAGTAATTGACCTAAAGTGATATGTTCAGTTTTGATTGATATGTTTTCTTTGTTCATAGAATATCCTCCCTCATTAATTAAAAAGCTCGAACTGGTAATATTAAATGAAAATATTGATCATTGTCTTTTGGTCTAACAATCATAGGACTATAAGATCCAGTAAATTCTAATTCCACTTGATCTTCGTCAATAACTTTTAGCACTTCAATTACAAATCTAGCATTGATTGCAATACTTAAGTTATCTCCTTCTTTGTAAATTTGCATATCTTCTTTAAGTTTTCCCGTATGCGGTGAATTAGATGTTATTTCTAAATTTTCTTCTGTAATGTTTAATTTAACTATATTATTCGCTCCTTCACTAGCAAGTAAAGATGCTCTTTCCATAGAATCCTGCAAAATTTTTCGGTCTAGTAAAACTTTAGTTTGATAATTTTTAGGAATAACTTGTTCTAAATTAGGAAACTGTTCATCAATCAATTTACTAAATAATTTAACATTATCTGTTTTACATAAAAAGTAATCTTTAGATAAATTTAATTTTATAAGAGTATCTTCTTCTCCCACTAGTTTTTGAACTTGTGATATAGCTTTTTGAGGGATAATGTACTCTCCTTCAATTTGATTATCATTGACTATCTTACCCTTTCTCCATGCTAGACGGAAACTGTCAGTAGCTACCATATCTACTTTATTATCGGAATCGAACTTACAAAGTACTCCAGTAAAGGCAGGTTTAGTTTCTTCTTTACTAACAGCAAAACTAGTTTGATGAATCATTTTTTTTAATAAAATTTCAGGGATTGATAGAGATCGCTGATCTAATATATCTGGTAATTGAGGATATTCTGTAGGATCTAGACCTTTTATCTCATAATAAACTTGTCCACTATCAATAGAGATAAGTAAATTTTCTAAATCTACACTGAAATTAATAATATCTTCTGGTAGTTTCCTAATTATATCAAAGAACTTTCCTGGTACAACAATAGAACCTGTTTCTATAATTTTGGGGGATAGGTAGTATTTTATGCCCATTTCTAAATCATATGTGATAATTGATAATTCACTGTCATTTTCTGCTTGTATTAAAAATCCATTTAAATGTGGAATAGTGTTCTTAGTTGATAATCCTTTTTGAGTAGCTTGTAGTGCATTTAGTAACTCATCTTTCTGAAAAGTGATTTTCATTTTTTTCACTCCTTTTTTTGTCATATTATTATTATGTAATTAATATACTTAGTAAATACAGTAATCTTAGTAACAGGGATTGTGGATAAGTGGAAAATAAAGCTCAAAAGATTAATTAAACTATTACCTCTTGTGGATAAACTTATGGATAAATGCACATAATTATCAACAAGTTAACATCGATGGATGGTAGTTTAAGTTATCCATAAACTTTTGCACAAGAATTTCTAAGTTCTATCCACAAATATCTCGGTAGTTATCCACCATAAAAAGGCAGTTCTTTTTCAAATTTAAAAAACTTATTTAACTGTATAATAAATCTTTTATTTCATCCATTGTGTCATTTAAATGATTTTCTTTTGAAACGTCATTTGAAATTTTTTCGTGAGCGTGCATAACAGTTGTGTGATCTCTTCCACCAAATTCTTCTCCTATTTTTGGTAATGAACTGTCAGTTAACTCTCGAGCTAGATACATTGCTACTTGTCTAGGGAAAGCAACAGATCTGGTTCTTTTTTTGGCTTTTAAATCATCTACTTTTAAGCCAAAATATTGTGCTACGGTTTTTTGTATATGTTCTACAGTCATTTTTTTCGGTTGTTTATTGGGTAAAATGTCTTTCAAAGCCTCTTCCGCTGTTTCTTTGGTAATTTTTTTATTAGCCATAGAAGAATAGGCTATAACTCTGATTAAACCTCCCTCTAGTTCTCTGATATTAGTATCAATTTGATTTGCTATATAAACAACTACATCGTTTGGAATATCTAGCTTTTCTAAATAAGCTTTTTTTCTTAATATAGCAATTCTTGTTTCTAAATCAGGTGGTTGAATATCAGTAATCAATCCCCACTCAAACCGTGATCTTAATCTATCTTCTAAAGTAGGTATTTCTTTTGGTGGACGATCACTTGAGATAATTATCTGTTTATCATTTTCATGTAATGTATTAAAAGTGTGGAAAAATTCCTCTTGAGTTTGTTCTTTACCGGCTAAAAATTGAATATCATCTACCAATAGAATATCTACATTCCTGTATTTATTGCGGAAATTAACTGTTTTATTATCTCTGATAGCATTGATAAATTCATTAGTAAATTTTTCTGAAGAAATGTAAACTACTCTATGATCTGGTTGATGGCTTAGTACATAGTGTCCTATAGCGTGCATTAAATGAGTTTTACCTAAACCTACACCACCATAGATAAACAGGGGATTGTATGCTTTGGCAGGAGCTTCAGCTACTGCTAATGAAGCAGCATGTGCGAATCTATTGGCACTGCCAATTACGAAAGTATCAAAAGTATATTTGGGATTTAACCAAGTAGTTCGTTCACTAGTTTGGGCTGTTTTATCTTCAGTTTGAGTTTGGTTTTTTTCTTCAGAATTATTTTCTGATATGTTTACTTTCTCTCCTGGAAGCAAAAAATTAACTTGTAACTTTTTACCCGAGACTTTTTTCATAGAACTTTCGATTGATGATTTGTACCGAGAATTTAG
This sequence comes from uncultured Clostridia bacterium, assembly GCA_964556025.1. Taxonomy (GTDB): domain Bacteria; phylum Bacillota; class Natranaerobiia; order Natranaerobiales; family Natranaerobiaceae; genus Natranaerobius. The sequence goes on from CAZKUS010000272.1 coordinate 3,053, forward strand.
CCAGTCTTTAGTAAATTCATTGGGAACACTAATAAATAACACTTGTTCTGTCATATCAACAGGTTCTGTTGATTGGAACCAAGTTTCAAAACTAGGTTTACTGAGTTGTTGTTTTATTTGTTCTAGAGTTTTTGCCCACAATTCTTCCATATTTTCTGGCATATAATTTATCCCCCTTTGGGAAATCACAAGATTATATAATAAGGTAGAAAAATATTCACAGTTATTTCGAGAGACTAAGTA
>CAZKUS010000273.1:0-3293 GCA_964556025.1 uncultured Clostridia bacterium
CTATAATGGTAAATACAGATTTCTTAAACATCTAAAATACCTCCTTAAAATTTGTGATGATCTCTATTATCTATCTTTGATTATAGCTCCTAGATGTGAAGATTTTATGAAGATACTAAAATTTTTTAAAAAAACTTAAGAAAGTTGTCACGTACCTTAAAATGTAAATAAAAGTAAAAATTTTGTAAATAAATAAATTTTGACAAGGTGGTGTTTTTAACTAACTAGAATTATAATTTAATCTGAGCCAAGGTGATTTTTTTGTCAGGAAAACGATCTTTTTATTTCTTATTGATTACATGCCTGTTTGTTTCAGTAGCTTTTATGACAGGTTGTGCTCCAGAGGAAAATGCAGAGGATGAACAGGCTAAACAGGATGGAGAGGAGCCAAATGAATATAAAGTAGAGGTACAAGCTGATCCCGAAGAAGCTTAAATAGTGAATGGTTAATTGACGGTCAAACTCAAATTTTTAATAGAGCCACATAAACAAAATCACACAATAAACAACAATTAATAAACAACAATTCTGTTGACATTATAAGTTTAAGTTAGATAAAGTGGGAATGAGCTGAAGTTGTAATGGGGGTGGAAAAAATGAAAATTGGTATTCCAAAGGGACTGATGTATTATAATTATTTTCCTCTATGGCAGAATTTTTTTCAGATATTAGGTCATGAAGTTGTGGTATCTGGATCTACAAACTCAGAAATACTTGAAAAAGGTATTGATATGGCTGTAGAAGATGTGTGTTTACCTGTCAAGCTATATTTAGGACATGCAGTAGAATTAATTGACAATAGTGATGTTGATGTAGTCTTTTCCCCTAGGTATGTAAGTGTGGAACCTAAAAGATATTTATGCCCGAAAGTTTTTGGTGCTCCAGATATTATTACCGCAAACCGGCAAGAAGACAGGGATAAAGTTAAGGAAATTACTATAAATTATAGAAAAAATAAACTGTTTCATTATCGGGAAATTGTTAAGTTAGGACGAAAATTAGGAAACGGTATAGTTGAAACAATTAATGCCTATAGAAATGCATTAAAGGTTCAAGAAGACTATGATAATAAACTTCTCAAGGGGTATTTGCCTATAGAGCTATTAGAAGGTGAACATATCAGTGATGAGAAAAACAGTCAAGAGAACGGATTGAAAATAAGCGTATTGGGACACTCCTATAATGTCAATGACCACTTTTTGAACATGAACTTACTGAAGAAATTATCCTCATCAGGTGCCGAAATTTTCACTTACGAAATGGTAGAAAATCAAACTAAAGATAATTATTTATCACAATTACAAGAAAAGAGACCTTATTGGAGCTTTGGTGAGGATTTGCTTGGAGCAGTATCACATCACATTCATGAAAAAGATGTTGACGGTGTAATTATAGTGGTGGCTTTTGGATGTGGACCGGACTCTTTAATTGGAGAATTATGTGAGAGAATTATAAGAAAATATGATATTCCAGTCTTGTATTTAACAATGGAGGAACACAGTGGTGATATTGGTAATAACACCAGAGTTGAAGCATTTTTAGATATGCTTGAAAGGAGGCGGTTAGCTCAATGAAACTTACATTTCCCCACATGGGTAATCTTACTCTATGTATGAAACCGCTATTCGAATCTTTAGGATTTCAAGTGATATTGCCACCTCCTATTACCAAAAAAACTCTGGATTTGGGAGTGAAATATTCACCAGAGTTTGCTTGCTTTCCCTTTAAAGTTAATATGGGTAATTACATAGAAGCCCTAGAAAAAGGGGCGGATACTATAATGATGCTTGGTGAAATAGGCCCTTGTCGGTTTGGATACTATGCTCAAATACAGCGCAGGGTTTTGCAAGATTTAAATTACAACTTTGATATGGTTATAATTGAACCTCCAGAAAACAGTGCAAAAGAATTGGTAGATGAATTGAAAAAACTTAAAAACAATAACTCTTGGAGACACGTGCTGCCAAATTTATACTTGACATTTAATAAAATAAAAGCCTTTGATTGGATGGATCAAAAGGTAAATGAGACAAGACCTCGTACAACGCACAAGAAACAGCTAGATAAGATATATGAAGAGTTTCAACAAGAAATAGAAAAAATAGATTCAACTAAAGATATTAAACAGTTAACCCATGATATGAACTCAACAATGGAAAATTTAAAAGATATATCAAAAACCCCTGTAAAAGTGGCAATAGTAGGGGAAATTTATATGCTAATGGAATTTAAAGCGAACATGGAAATTGAAAGAAAGTTAGGGAATATGGGTGCACATGTGATTAGAACAAACAATTTGAGTGATTCAATTTTAGATCATATTGTACTAGATAAATTTGGATTGGAAAGAAACAAAAAAATCCAGCGTGCTGCTAAACCTTATTTAAATCATTTTGTTGGCGGGCATGGTAATGAGTCTGTAGGTGAAGCTGTATTAAAAGCAAAAGCTGGCTACGATGGTCTAATCCATGTTATGCCTTTTACTTGTGCTCCTGAGACTATTGCACAAAACGTTTTACCCCAAGTGAGCAGTGATTATAATTTTCCTCTATTGACAGTGATTTTAGACGAACAAACAGGGGATGCCGGGTTAAAAACTAGACTAGAGGCTTTTTATGATCTATTAGTTAGAAAAAGCAGTTTCAACAAAATGTGCTCTTGATTTCAATTATTTTCAGCTTTTAGTTTGACAAAACAGATTTACATTTTAATTTGTTAATACATTCAGGCCCATTTGTTCAGCCATTCGTCGAACTTGCATAATTTCATTAAAAGATGGAGACTTTCTCAATTCGGGATAGTTAAATGCCTTGTAGGCCGGCGAATACTGTGCCATGATATTTATCCCTGCCCCGGGAGCAACTTCTTTGATTGTTTGCAAGACTTGTTCGCTTCCAGCTAATCCTTCTGGAAGAACAAGATGGCGAATGATCACTCCACTTTGAGCTATATTCCTATCATCTACTTCTAAAGGGCCGACCTGTCGATACATTTCTTGTAAAGCTTCCTTTACTGTGGTGAAATAATCTTTTGCCACAGTGTATTTTTTACCTATGTTGTCGCAGCTGAATTTTAAATCAAGTAAATAAACATCTACTATATCTTCGAGTAACTTCAGTCCTTCTATGGCATCATACCCACTGCTGTTGTACACAATAGGAATATCTAACCCGTTTTTAGAAGCTTGATAAACAGCAACAATGGATTGGGGAATTACATGGCTGGGAGTTACTAAATTTATATTGTGACATCCCCTTTTTTGAAGTTCAATCATAGCTTTGCCGAGTTCGGAA
>CAZKUS010000274.1:0-3256 GCA_964556025.1 uncultured Clostridia bacterium
ATAGCTCAATTATTTTTTGGTTTTTTGCATGGACAATCTTTAGCTTTGGTGACAGTAGTAGGATTTTGGATCGGTTTTTGGGTGGTGGCTGATTCTGGAATATACAAAGCTGGATTGACAGAGATGGTAAGTCAACGTATTAGAGCTACTGCCTTGGGGGTACAATCTGCTGCTGGATATTTGATAACAGTGTTTTCTCCATATATTTTTGGCTTGGTATTGGAACTGCAAAATAGTGGTATAACTGATCCGCTTCAAGCTGAAAATTGGGGTCTGCCTTTTATAGTGTTAGGAATAGGAGCTTTGTTGGCTCCAATCTCTGCAATTATTATCAGAAAGACCAAACAGGGCAGTTTGATGCCATGAGTGTGTTTTTTATCTATAATTATATTAAAAAAAATTATAGTAGATGGGTGAATCAGTAGTTACTATTAAAAACATGGCTGTGTTAAAGTTCAGCTAGTAACAACAGAATATAACAGCGCCAAAAACATAAGCAAGATATTTGGAAGTATGCTAAAACTACATGTAACAATATACAATAGTAGAATATGATTCTCTATTGTATATTGTCAGCAAAGCACTGTAACTGCTCTAAATAAAACTAAATTATATGAGCCAAGATTTGTGAAAAAATGGCAACCAATATTAGTGCTAATGGATAAACTGCAGCATAAGCTACAGATGGTTCTTCTGAATCCGTTATATCATTTAATGCTCCCAAACCTGGAGTACTAGTCATACCGCCACAAATTGCTCCTAAAGTGTGAATTAAATTAAGCTTAAAAAGCTTTAAAGCCAACCAGTATGCTGAAATCATAGGTACTAACGTGATAATGGCACCACCTGCGAAAATTCCAATACCGTGTGTGGCAATTACTTCTACAAAACCCGATCCGGCAGATGTTCCGGCACCGGCGAGAAACAGAGATAGTCCCAAACTGTTAATAGTATCCAGACCTGATCTGGAAAACCTGGCATTTAAGGGGCCTATTCTTCCTAAATGAGATGCTATCAATCCAGTAAATAAAGGGCCGCCAGCTACTCCTATTTGGATACTTCCTATTCCGGGAATTGTGATAGGGACCATGCCAATAGCTAATCCAGTCAATAAAATTATACTTGTAGACAACATATCTAATTCTGTTACCTGTAAATGTTGAGATCCAAACAGATCTTCTAGCTCCTTTATGGCTTTGTCAGTCCCCACTACTGTACACACATCACCTTTGTCTAATTTAATGCCCGGTTTAGGCAAAAACTCGATACCACTTCTTTTTACTCTGGTTACTGTAACTCCTGGTTTACTTCTCAATTCTAGTTTTTGTAATTCCTTGCCAACTAATTGTTCTCTATTCATGATGACATTTTTTACGACAGTGTCTGTTTCCTCTTTAATTTCTTTATTCAACTCCACCTTAGGTCCCAAGTGATTTTCAAGTTTTTCTATTTCCTGTGGTGTTCCTACAATATTTACATAATCTCCTGTCAATAGTACGGCATCACTACGCCCCACAAAACTTCTATCAGGGCGAAAAATTCTGCTGACAACTACATCAGCTATTTTGTGTAATTGTAACTCTGCTAAAGTTTTTTTATGTAATTCTGGATTTTCTAATTTAAAAGTTTGAGAAGCTAAAGTTTGTGTTGCTGTTGTTTGTGAAGTCTTGGAATCTTCAGAATCCCGGATGGCTTGGTCAAATTTAGTTGACTGAAACTTAGGTATTAACTGAACAAACAATACCACAGCTATAACTCCAAAAGGATAGGCAATACCGTAACCTACAGATGCTTGTGGGTCGCCAGTGGCTTCGAGGGCAGCTGCAAGACCTGGTGTACTGGTTAAAGCTCCTGTCATAAGACCTATTCCAAGAGCTGATGGTAAATTTAACAGCTGTGCAATTAATATGGTTACTAATGCTGTTGATATTATGATAATTAGACCTATTCCACTAAATACCATACCTTTTCTTTTTAGCATTTGAAAAAATCTAGGGCCTGCCTTTAATCCTACCGATAAAACAAATAGTGCTAAACCCAAATCTTGAGCTACTTCTGGAACTTCAAAACCGTAGTGACCTAAAAACAGGGCGACAAGTAGCACCCCAGAAGCTCCTAATTTTAACCCTTTTACTTGAATGTTTCCTAAAAGTAATCCCAATAAAATAATGGTAAAGATAGTTAATATTGGAGTTTCTTCAAATAAAGATAACATTTAATCCCCCCATATTTGCTGATTGGCGCTGCTATATTCTGTTGTTGATAGCTATCAACATCTACTTTAATTGAGCTTATTGATTAGATTTTTAATATAATAGCTCCGATATAAATAGAAGAGCAGACCCATTATGGTAATTAGACCAACACAATTATAGTACAATAATATTGGCTATTTGAAAATAGGATATTTTCTGGGAGGATTTTGTTTAAATATTAACGAAATATTTAATAAAGAAATTAACGATATTTCTCAATTCCAATAATGTAAGCGCTTATCATTGTTAATTTTGAGACAGATTTATAATTTAAAGCATTAATGGAAATCATTGACACTTTTAGCCTGATAACGTAAAATAAATTACAAATATCATAATTTCTACATAGTAGAATAAAATTTCCAATTATATAGGGTTTAAAATAAGAATTTGAAATAATAGAAAATTTCGATAGCCGAATTAAATTCATAAAATATAGCGCAATTCTATATAGACTTTATATTTTTAGAATTTAAAATTTACAAAATTTTCGAATACTTAGAGGGGGGTGTTTATTCAGGTGAATCAGTAGAGTTGCAAGCTCAAAAAACAGAAAATTAAAATTTAAATTTGATTATTGGGGGGAAGATTGTTGAAAAAATTTTTACTGATGTTATTGGTAATTTCAGTGGCTCTCTTCGGGTTCATCGGATGTGAAGAACCTGATGATCCAGAAGAAATTGCCGATGAAGAGGAAGAAGATACTGAAGAAGAGGAAGCCGATGAAGAAGAAGTAGAACAATCTATCACACATGCCATCTGGAGTGAGCCCGATGGACTGTTTAACTACAATGAATACGAAAGTGTTTATGACTTGGACAGTTTTAACCAAGTTTTTGATGGTATGATGGAAGCTGATCCTCATGATGATTTAGAATTAGAACCGAACTTAGCGGAAGAGTTTGAAATTTCAGATGATGAGAAAACTTTCACTTATCATTTAAGAGATGACGTAGAATTTCATGATGGTGAACCTTTGACGGCAGAAGACGTTAAGTTCA
>CAZKUS010000275.1:0-3247 GCA_964556025.1 uncultured Clostridia bacterium
GGTGCCCTGTACCTGCAATCCGCTATAGCAGGGTTGAATTCCCGGGCTGAGGCCTAGTCCGGTGAAGGTCTGCCCCAAATAAGTGGTGTGGAAGGCTGGGTCCTATGCGACGCAAACCCATGAATCCCGTCAGATCCGGAAGGAAGCAGCGGTAAGTGGGATCTTGCGGGTGCCATAGGGTCACCTGGCCGGAGCTAACTGTTTGGGTAACGCTTGACCGGGCGGGTCGAAGGCGGGTGCACGGCCTTAAATAATATAAATAGTTTTTATAGTAGTACTGTGATTTGATTAAGATACCCGGTTACCGTTGATAGCGGCCCGGGTTTTATTTTTTTTAGAAAGGCTTGTTAAAGTTGAATGTTGATAGCAATAATAAAATATTAATTTAACGAATTATGCGGCTTTGGAAGTTTTAGATGTATCAAACTTAAGCATCTTAAGTGAAATTAATAGTTTATTGTTATCAACAACAGAATATAACAGCGTCTTTAGAAAAATATAATCATCAATTTATTTAGTTCAGATGATTAAATCTAGTTCATATTATGGTATAATAAAATAATGACAAAACCTTTATTGCTGTTATATATTTCAATATTGATGGCTGTAAAACACTTAATTTAGCGAATTATACTCAACTTAGTAACTATAACATGATTAATAAAAGACTGCTTGAAATAGCAGTATAGAGGATAACATAAAGGAGTTCGTGATAAAATGAGTTATCAAGCCCTCTATCGGCAGTGGCGTCCTAAAATTTTTTCAGACCTGGTAGGTCAGGAACATGTAGTAACTACATTGGAAAATTCTATAAAACAGGATAGAATTTCTCATGCATACTTATTCTCTGGCCCTCGAGGTACAGGAAAAACTAGTGCAGCTAAAGTATTAGCTAAGACACTTAATTGTAATTACAGGCGAGATGAAGAACCTTGTGGAGAGTGTTCAAATTGTAAAGATCATGATTTTGGCAGTTTTATGGAGTTAGTAGAAATAGATGCTGCTTCAAATAGAGGAATTGATGAAATCAGAGAAATTAGAGATCACGTGGCTTATACACCTACAATGGGGAAATATAAGATTTATATCGTTGATGAGGTTCACATGTTGACAACTGAAGCTTTTAACGCACTATTAAAAACCTTGGAAGAGCCTCCTGATTACGTAATATTTATTTTGGCAACAACTGAACCCCATAAGTTACCCATGACAGTACTATCAAGGTGTCAAAGATTCGATTTTTATAGACTATCGGAACGTAAAATTATTGCACAATTACAAGAGGTAGTTAATAGCAAAGATATTTCAGCAAGTCAAGATAGCTTGGCGGTGATTGCCAAAAAATCTGAAGGTGGTATGAGGGATGCCCTCAGTTTATTAGATCAATGTTTATCTTACTTAGGTGATGATCAACAACTAGAATTAAAGCATGTCTTGGAAATTACCGGGGCTGTATCTGAAGATGTATTTTATGATTTACTAGTCTCTTTACAACAAGGTGATTTGCAGAATGTATTACAGATAGTTCAAGATCTATCTGATAGCGGAAAAGATTTTGGTCAGTTTTTAAATGATATGATAATTTATGTCAGAGATCTGTTATTATATGAGATGAGTGGCGGTCCTGATCAATTACTGTGGGGAACAGAAGAAACATTAAAAAAATTGCAAGGACAGTTTACCAAAGAACAATTACTGACTATGATTGACTTTTTATCGGAAAAACAAACTGCAATGAAGTGGTCGCAGAACCGTAGATTAATTATAGAGATGGCTTGTTATCGTTTGATAAATAATAGTGGAAATGCAAATGAAGTTGATATGACTGTCAGTTCAGAGACTGCGGCAACCACAGAAGTTGAGCAATTTTCACCAACACGCGAGCAAAAACAATCACAAAAGCAGTCAGAGTTACCAAGTTCAAGTGAAAAGGATGATACCAAAGATATTAATTCCGAATCTAAGGAAGAGGAAAACTCTGAAATATCTGACACAGATGAAAAAAAAGCATCATTGCAATTTGCACAAGTACAAAATAAATGGGAAAAAGTATTAGAAAAACTCAAACAGAAAAAAATAAGTGCTCATGCTTTGGTAGTTGAAGGAAAACCAGTGGATGTTCGAGAAAATATTATTTATCTAGAATTTGAACAGTTATACAAACTACACAAAGAAAGAGTAGAACAAAAAGAAAAAGGTCTATTAGATGAAGTAGCAAAAGAAGTTTTTGGAGATGTAACAGTTAAATGTATTTTGGCCAACGGAAACCAGAGTAAGAGATCTGAAGACAGTGAAAAACTTGGTAATGATAATGACAATGACAAAGACAAAGACAATGATAAGGGTGTAGGCGACCTTACGGGGATGGCAAAACAAGAATTTGGCCCCGATAAGGTGGAAATATATAAACAAAATTAGTTTCAGGAGGGATTTTTAATGGGTGGAAAGATGAATAAAATGATGAAACAAGTTCAGAAAATGCAAAGTGAAATGGCGAAAGTTCAAGAAGAACTAAAAGAGAAGACAATGACTGGAACTGCTGGAGGAGGAGCTGTAGAGGCTACTGTTAACGGTCATAAACAAATTGTAGATATGTCTATTGATTCAGAGGTTATAGATCCGGAAGATAATGAAATGCTGGAAGACTTGATAATGGCAGCGGTTAACGATGCTATAAAAAATGTAGATGAAATGGTCAATGAAGAGATGCAAAAAGTGACCGGAGGCATGGACCTTCCTCCGGGGATGTTCTAAATGAGTGGTTTTCCAAAACCAGTTAATCGTTTGATCGAATCATTATCGTATTTACCCGGGATAGGCCCTAAAACTGCGGAAAGATTAGCTTTTCATATTATCTCCATGGATGAAAGTAAAGTGAATCATTTGATTACTGCCTTACGGGATTCTCAGGAAAAAGTTTTTGAGTGTAGTATATGTAATAATATGACCGATCAGGACCCGTGTAATATTTGCCGAGATGAAAGTAGAGACAATAGTTTGATTTGCGTAGTACAAGATGCTAAAGATGTAGCGGCCATTGAAAAAGTTCAAGAGTTTCAAGGTAAATATCATGTATTGCAAGGAGTCATTTCTCCTATGGAAGGGGTAACGCCTGACGACTTGAATTTAAAGGGCTTGGTAGAGAGAATCAGAGAACAGGGGATTACTGAGCTTGTGGTTGCTACTGACCCTACAGTAGAAGGTGAAGCAACTGCCATGTATTTAAATAAACTGGTTAATCCTCTAG
>CAZKUS010000276.1:0-3245 GCA_964556025.1 uncultured Clostridia bacterium
TAGGATCAGTTTCAATTGATAATATTGACACCTATCTTAATTCCAAAGAAGCATTGGTATTGGATAATCGTGCCGAGTCAGAATGGAAAAAAGGCCATATTAAAGGAACAACTTTAGCCCCAACTCCAGATGTGAGGCATATGCATAAAGATTGGGATATTGAAACACCGATTGTCACACTTTGTAATAGTAGCAATCGCTCCATGACAGCTGCTAGTATTTTAAAACAAAAAGGCTTTAAAAACGTGCTAAACTTCCTAGGTGGAACATCTGCATGGGTCTCTGCTGGCAACAAACTTGAACCAGTAGATGAGTAAATGAGAAGATAAGTAATTTTAAGCCCCTTTCTATTAGATAACTTCTAACAGAAAGGGGCTTTTCTTAACTATCCATTACATCCAAAAATACATCTACCAATTCCGGATCAAACTGAGTTCCTGCACATTTTTTAAGTTCTTGGAGTGCTTTTTCTTTTGACATGGATTCTTTATAGCTCCTGTCGTGGGTCATGACGTCATAAGCATCCAATATTGCAAGAACTCGAGAGAGCATCGGTATATCTCTTCCTTTTAGCCCATACGGGTAGCCAGTACCATCCCATCGTTCATGATGTGACAGAATTTCTTCAGCCACAGAAATAAGTCGTTCAGAATTTCGGGCAATACGCTGACCTATTTCAGGGTGCTCTTTTATTTTTTCCCACTCTTCTTCATTCAAGTTGCCCGGCTTTTTTAAAATCTTTTCGGGTATGACAACTTTTCCGATATCATGAATGGTAGCTAGTATCGAGAGCTTGTCCAAATCCTCTTGTCTTAATCCAAGAGCTTCACCGAATTCAAACCCCAATTTGGTCATTCTATGAGCATGTTCTTCAGTTTCATCACTTATTTCTTTCAAGGTGCCCGTCAAAGCTGATATTATATCACTTCTTGTACCATTTCTGTCAGCCAGTTTATTTTGATACATCCTGTCTTCGGCCAACTTAAATATATCTTCTAATAACTCGTCAACTTTTTCCTTAGTTGCAACCCCCATGGATATCTGCAGTGGAACCGATTTAACCTGATAATTCATACTGTTTTCTTTTATTCTTTTAACAATTTTACAAGCTACTTTCTCATCTGTTCTAGGCAGGAAAATCACAAATTCATCTCCACCCCATCTAGCTATTATGTCTTCACCACGACAAGTTTCTCGTAGTATTTTTCCGGCATTAACCAAAAGTTCATCACCAGTTTGGTGACCATAAGTATCATTAATCAATTTTAGACCGTTTATATCAGCCATAATAATTGAAATTGGTAGATATTTTTTCACATCGTATTTCTGCATAGATTGTTCCAAAAAAGTTCTATTATAAAGACCTGTAAGAGTATCATTATAACTTAAAAACTGCATTTTTTCATCAGCCTTTTTGCGTTCAGTTATGTTTCGTGCTGATAGGATAAACCACTGCTCTCCAGGTAAATCCGAAAATCTTATGGAAATTTCCACAGGAAACAGCGTTTTGTTCTTTCGTCGATATTCTGTTTCAAAAGTCTCTACACACTCCCGATCTACCCCTACATAGTTTGATGTTTCCGACCAATCACATTGTAAAGCCTTTTGAAATTTGGACTTCAGAGTTTTTTTCGACATACCTGATATTATATCAAAAGGTGTAAGCTGCAGCAGTTCTTTTTGCGAGTAGCCCAGCTCAACACAAGCCGTTTTGTTAACATCTATGAAGTTATAAGAAGGATAATCGACAATGAATATACTGTCAGCCGAACTGTCCAAAGCATTTCTAAACCTAATAAGCGACCTTTCCGTCTCTTTCCTACCAGTCACATCAATAAAAGAAGCGACAATAGTTATGTGGGAAGTTTCCTCTCCGTGTATTATACTGCTAGAAAAATTAGCTTCAATAAAGTACCCATCTTTTCTCTTTACTTGGACAGTATCGTTCCAAATCTTTTGATAAAATATGGTATCAAACATATCAGCTAACTTATTCTCATCAGTCATAAAACTCTGTAATGACATACCCAAGACTTCATTTTCATAATCATAACCCAATAAATACAGAAAAGAGTGATTCACATAATATAGCTTTCCTTCAGAATCAGCCAAGGCTATGGCGTTGATTGCACTAGCCATAGCCTGGTCTTTAACATATAGTTCATTTTCCAACTGCTTCTGTTCTGTTATATCAATATTGGTTTTTACTATCCCCTCTACATTACCATTATCATCTTTGACAGGTGAGCCAATAACGCTAAAATGACGTCCATGTACATCGTGCCTTTCCCGCGTAATAGTATAACCCGTTCTCATGGCTTCCTCTACCGCACAGTTTCCGCAGGACCCCAAAATACCGCACCCTGCCTCATAGCATTTTTTTCCTGTTATGTTCTCTCTGGTTTTATTTAGAAATTTCTCCACAGCTCGATTGACCCAGATTATATTCATGTCCGTATCTTGATAAGTTATTTGATCAATGGAATTATTTAAAAAATTATGCGTAATCGTCCGCTCTCTTTCAGCTAGTTTTTTTTCTGTAATATCTTGATGTGCCACTACCACTTTACGTTTAGAACCATTAGACTCAATATAAGGTGTAACTTTTCCGATAAACCACTGTTCTTCTTCTGGTGAGTGACAAGGATGTTCTAATTCATAGTAATCCTTTTCTCCAGATATAACTTCACGAATCCCGCTAGAAAATTTTAGGGCTGTTTGCCCTTCCTCCCGATCCCCTTCAGCTTGTTCGCATATCTCTAAGTAATTATTACCAGGACCTATTTTATCCAATATCGCATCATTTTCTCCAGCATATTTCAGCCATGAAGTGTTTACTTCCTCTATTTCCCCATTCTCATCCAAAAGACATACATTATCATTAAGGGAGTCCAGAATTGCTCTTAACTTCCTCTTTAGTTGGCTGTTAACATCTGTCATACTGTGATCACCTTCCATTATAACCAAGATTGATTATAGTTATATTGCTAATATAACTATAATTTAGTAGTTAGTAGTTAAACTTTGAAATCTCTTCCTGCATCTCTGATGCTAACTGTGCTAAGTTTTCACTGGCTTTTGATATGTCTTCCATAGAAGCCGTTTGTTCCTCTACAGAAGAAGTGATCTCTTCTGTACTAGATGAATTCTCTTGTGCTATTGCTGATAAATTCTGCAGATTTTCAATTATTTCTTGTTTTTTCTGTTCCATTTGTTCTCCTGTTTCATTAAGGGTTGTGATTATA
>CAZKUS010000277.1:0-518 GCA_964556025.1 uncultured Clostridia bacterium
ATAAGAGGTACTAATAACCACAACTTCCCCAGTTTTGGTTCATCTGTAAACCAAATAAAACCCATAATTGCTGTAAAAGAAAAGGTCCATAACCCATTAGGACCCCAATACAGTAACCAATCCGGTATAGTGTAATGTGAAAGAAAATCCCGTAATTGCATAATTAACTCTAAAACTCCTACTCTATCAAACCATAAAAACATTAATATACTTTCAGGACGCCAACCGATATATATCATGCTGCCAATTACAATAGGTACAGTGACAATGACTACCTTAAGAATCATCTTAACCGCTCCACCTGCAGATATTTGGAATATATGAATTTGAGTATTCATATATTTATTCTGTAATAATATTATAACTATTCTTTGTGACAACTGTCTGACAACTTAAAAAAGTTCGAACTAGTCATCCATTGGATCAAACCAAATCTCATAATCTCTATCCCTATTAAAAGCTATCAAAGGATCTTCATCATCTTCATCCACCATGAAATAAGTATAGCCTTCGTGTGT
>CAZKUS010000277.1:528-3242 GCA_964556025.1 uncultured Clostridia bacterium
ATCTACCGATAAATCGGGATCTAGTCCTGATACTGAAATAAAATCTTCATAAGTGGTTCCCTCCTCTGAAACCAAGTCAAATTTGGCATGGTTGATATCATAAGGCTCATCTTCTAAGTATTCTGTATGAATTTTAAATTTAGTTAACATGTATTCTTTGCCTGCCTCTGGCTCACTATTAAACATATTAGCATTTTCAACAATATCCCATGCTTCATCTCCCCTAATGACTTCTAACAGTTGTATCTCTAGTGCTACTTCTCCATCTAACCAGTCAGAATATTCTATTTCCACTTCTTCATTAATACCAGCCGGATTAGATCTGGTTCCAAAATCTTCTTGTTCTTTTTCCGAAGTTTCATCCACTTCATCAATTTCCTCAGTCAACTCATCTCTTACTTCTTCCTCAATTTCTTCTCTAAGTTCTTTTTCTAGTTCTTCTCTTACTTCTTCTCGAATTTCTCGTTCATTTACTACTTCTGTTTCTGTTTCTGTTTCAATCTCTTGTTCTTGAGAAGTTATAACTACAGTATTATTGGCTCCATCCCATTCAACTTCTGCCCCCAATGCATCACCAACAAACCTGATTGGAACCATTGTCCTACCATCAATGTTTTGTGGAGCAACATCTGTCTCTACTTCTTCACCATCAACTAAAATATCAATACTTTCTGAAGCAATTACAGTCGTACCAGCCAAAAGAGCTATAAATACTAAAACTCCTGCAAAACTCTTTTTCAATACGTTCACCTCCTGTAAATAAAATTAAAATATTCTTTAGACTTTTACTATATTGTACACTTTAGCTATGACACCTTGTTGTCATGCTATTGGCATTGTCGTATAATTAAAAAATTTCTTAAAATTGTGCTAATGTGGAGCAAGTTGTTCAGTCTTAATTAGCAAAATCTGTTGATTCTAGTTTAGAAATTACACAAAAGTCAAGCTCTCGTGACGACTTTTCAAACTAGTTCTTCAACACCCCTATAACTTTACCGTTAATTATCAAATCTTCTTCACGTACCATGATAGGTTCATAAGTCTTATTTTCAGGCATAAGGAGAATAGTCTCGCCCATACGGCTGTATTTTTTCAAAGTAGCCTCTTCTTCTACTACAGCTACTACGATATCCAAATTTTCTGCGTAATTTTGCTTTTGAACTATTACATAATCGCCTCTATCAATACCCGCATTAACCATACTATCTCCAGTAACTTCCAACATAAAACAGGCAGTGGGATTAGATAAAATGTCCTTAGGTAATTCAAAGTTACCTTGGATATCTTGGGCTGCGTACTGTAAATCGCCTGCTGTTAGTTCACCAAAAACCTTTAGTTTTATGTAGTCCGAAACTTCCACAAAATTATCTGTTGCCTCATCGTATAAATGCATAATCTCTTGATCTTCTAGATTTCTTTCAATTGTAAACTTTTTATTGTGCTTGACATCAATATAAGTGAATTTCTCGGTCAAATTATTAATATCCCCTTGATATTCAGGTAAATAGCTGATTGATTCAAAACCATCCTGTTGTTGGACTTTCTTTAACATTTTGAAATCTTTTCCATTAGTAAGCATCCCGTACTCGACACTGCTATTAGACTCCATATATGATCTCAATTGATTTATATCTTGATTTTCTAAATTTTCTTGTGACCTTTTCACTTCAATGAAAATGTACGGCACTATCTTATTATTTATTTTTTTAAATACAGCAATATCTACATAACCCGTAGTAGAAAACTGCTGAATTTCATATTCAATATCTATAAGTTCCACTGGATAGTTTAGAGTATTTATCAGCTCATATATCACCCACTGCCTGACCACTTCTTCATGACTATAAATATCTATAATTTTATCTTTAAATCTGTAATTATCAATTCCAATGTGATGTAATCTGGAAAAACCATTTTCATCGTCCAATTTTAAATATTTAGGATCTATGTCTTTTATAAACTTAGAAGGAGAGCCACCAGAAGTAATATACAATTGATTTTTAGCTCTAGTCATTCCCACATAAAGAAGTCTTCTCTCCATAGATTCTTGATCTATATCTATGTTATTATAGGGATCATATGGCAAGACACTATCATTCACACCTACAACAAAAACTACTTTGTATTCCAACCCTTTGATAGAGTGCATAGTGATTAAGTTTACTTTATCTTCAGTAAAGTTACTCTGCTGTTTACTTAAAAGTTTACAATCAATTTTGTTACTAAGTAAGTACTCTTTAACACTTTCTAATTGCTTTCTAGTTCGAGCAATAATGGCAATATCTTGTAAATTATAATGCTTGTACAAATCATTCTTGATTTTGTCACAAACATATTTTAATTCTTGAGTCTCAGAATCAAATTCCCGGTAGACTGGATATTCTCTCCTTCTATCTATAACTGAAGGTACAACATAATTTTCATTATTAATAATTCTTTGGTCATCTCTAATTAAACTATAAGCTGCTTCAGCTATTTCAGCCGTTGTTCTATAATTTTTAGATAAGGTTCTGGCTCTTCCCGACATGTCAAAGCCAATACTTTTAAAACTCTGATGAGACAACCAAGACTGCTGATAAATACTTTGAGCAGTATCTGCTATGAATATAACACTAGAATAATTTTTATCCCCTTTAAACATGTTTTTGATAATTTCTAGCTGTACTCTGCTCAAGTCCTGACTCTCATCAACTAAAATGTGAGTATACTTTTCA
>CAZKUS010000278.1:0-3239 GCA_964556025.1 uncultured Clostridia bacterium
CGTCAAAGGCATTAAAAATAGGGTCAGGTTTCATAACCATCCCAGAACCGCCACCATAGGGGTAATCATCAACTTTACGGTGCTTGTCTGTAGAAAAATCTCTAATATCAATCAAATTCACTTTGACTATATCTTTTTCTACAGCTCTTCCTAAAATGCTAGTTTTTACTACACCTTGAAACATTTCAGGAAAAAGAGTCAAAATATCAATTTGCATTGAATTATTCCTCCTCGCCCAACAAACCTTCTGGAGGATCTACTATCATATTTCCACACTGTAAGTCGATTTCAACTATTACATCCAATAATGCTGGAATGAGCACAGGTTTATCGCTATTTTCATTCATTACCTCGTATACATCATTACTACCTGTTTGAACTACACTAGTAACTTTACCCAAGTGCTCTCCTTGAGTAGTTTTTACCGATAAACCTGTTATTTCATCAAGATAAAATTCATTTTCCCCCAACGGTGGGCGTTCATTTCTTGGAATACTCACAAACCAATGTTTAAAACTTTCGACCTCGTTGATATCATCCCATTGCTCAAATTTGACTACTTTCAATCCTTTATGAGAAAAGCTGGACTCAATGTTAGCGACAATTGGTGATTCAGATTCCGGAGTTAAATTGTCTCTATCAGATATCAAATATACCCTATCTAACTCTTCAAAACGCTGTTCAAAGTCAGTTAAAGAACTAACTTTGACTGCCCCTTTTACACCATGTGTACCTAAAATTTTACCTACATAGATCAAATCCATAGGGTGCATTTGATCACCCCGCTATTAATTATTTATAGTTACTGAATAATTTCTACCATTACTCTTCGGTTTTCTCGAATTGCAGCTGCATTTACTACAGTTCTGATTGCTTTGGCTATTCTTCCCTGTTTGCCAATTACTTTCCCCATATCTTCTGGGTGTACTTTTAATTCAAGTACAGTTGCCTTATTGCCCTCTACTTCAGTAACAGTCACCTCATCGGGATGATCAACAATTGATTTAGCAATATATTCCACCAATTCTTTCAATGTTAAAGCCCCCTTGTGTTATTTTTCCACTACCCCAGCTTGAGTAAGTAGGGAGCGAACTTTTTGGGAAGGCTTAGCTCCTTCAGATAACCATTTTTTTGCCTTTTCTCCATCAATTTCAAGAGTCACTGGCTCTGTAGTAGGATTGTAATGACCCAATTCTTCGATAAATCTCCCATCTCTCGGTGATTTATTATCTGCTACTACAATACGATAGGATGGTTGTTTTTTAGCTCCCATTCTTTTCAGCCTCATTCTTACTGCCATTTTTAGCTCACCTCCTTAATTTAATTCCATGAATATACATTTAATTAACTAATTAGCTAATTTACTATTATAGCTAATGTTTATCACATAAAGGGAAGGTTTTTCCCCATTTTCCCGGGCATTTTCTTCTTATTCATTTTACCCATCTGTTTCATCATTTTTTTCATCTGTTCAAATTGTTTTAACAGTTTATTGATATCTTGTACTCTGGTCCCACTACCTTTAGCAATTCTCTTCTTCCTACTACTGTTTATAATTTCAGGTTTTACCCTTTCTTCTTTAGTCATAGACTGAATAATCGCTTCAATTTTTACCAATTCCTCTTCATCAACGGATAGGTCTTTCATTTTCTTATTCCCCGACATACCCGGCATCATGTCCATCAGTTGATCTAAAGGCCCCATATTTTTCAATTGCTGCAACTGTTCTAGGAAATCTTCAAAAGTAAAAGACTGGGTTTTAAATTTTTCTTCCAGCTCTTTGGCTTTCTTCTGATCCATACTTGTTTCAGCTTTTTCAATTAAGGACATTACATCGCCCATGCCTAAAATTCTAGAAGCCAATCTATCAGGATGGAAAACTTCTAATTCATCAATTTTTTCCCCTGTTCCAATAAATTTAATCGGTTTACCAGTAACTTTTTTAACTGATAAAGCAGCACCGCCCCGAGTATCGCCATCCAATTTAGTCATTACAATTCCTGTAAGATTCAAATCTTCATCAAAGCGTTCGGCCACATTTACCGCGTCCTGTCCAGTCATTGCATCTACTACTAAAAGCTCTTCATGAGGAGAGCTTTTAGTCTCTACCTCTCTCAGTTCAGTCATGAGGTCTTCATCAATATGCAATCTTCCTGCAGTATCTAAAATGACTAAATCCAACTGATTTTTCTTAGCATGTTCTACAGCACCTTTGGCAATATCAGCAGGCTGTTGTTTATCCCCAAAACTAAACACAGGAACCTCTATCTGTTCCCCCAATACTTGCAGCTGTTTAATGGCAGCTGGCCTTTGCGTATCACAAGCTGCCAAAAGTGGACGCTTACCTTCTTTTTGATATTTATTTGCCAATTTAGCAGCAGCTGTGGTTTTACCAGTACCTTGTAGTCCAGACAACATTATCACTGTAGGTGATTTATCTGAAAAATTTACCTCACTGACTTCACCACCCATTAGTTGTGTTAATTCATCTCTTACAATTTTAATTACCTGCTGCCCAGGTGTTAAACTTTCTAGAACTTCCTCTCCTACTGCCCTTTCTTTAACATTTTGCACGAATTCTTTAACTACTTTATAGTTGACATCGGCTTCCAACAAAGCCAAACGAACTTCTCTCATAGCTTGTTTGACATCTTTTTCATTGACTTTGCCTTTACCAGATAATTTACTGAATGTATCCTGTAATTTTTCTGATAATCTCTGCAGCATTACGCCTCACTCCTTAACATTTCCTCCAGTAATTCGAGGCATTTTTTTCGCTCACACTCCCCAACAGTTCCTTCTAAAATTTGTTTGAGTTGCTGCAAATTTTTACGTTGGTGAGTAAAAGTATTGACAATACCAAGTTTGTGTTCGTAATCAAATAACAGATCTTCACCACGCTTTAACAGATCCATTACTGCTTGACGACTAACCCCTTCCAGCTCGGAGATTTCTCCTAGTGAAAAATCTTCATAATAATAAAGTTTAAAAATTTCTCTCTGCCTGGGAGTTAGTAATTCTCCATAAAAATCAAACAACATCACTAATTTATTAGTTTTATCCAACATAATCATTTCTCCAAATACCTTAAATTATTATAAAACACAACTGTAAAGGAAATTAACTTTACAGAAACATTTTACATAAAAAAGACTTCCCTGTCAATAAAGAAGTCAAAAAATTGTAGTCGAAAATGTTATTCCGTCGTATCAGATTCTTCTCCAGCACTAGAAAATAAA
>CAZKUS010000279.1:0-3233 GCA_964556025.1 uncultured Clostridia bacterium
ATTTGACTTTGATTCTCCTATTTCTCATTAAGATGTATTATCAAAACCGCATAATACGTTCACTTGAAGTGTTTATTACTATCAACATTCAACTTAAACTGAGCCAATAGGAAAGGGGAGAAATTATGTTCGACATAAAAAACGTTATCTATGGGGATATATTAAATATACCGGATTTAGTTATTCCCGAGGGGAAGATCACTTGTATATTGGGAGAAAGCGGTAGTGGAAAAACAACCTTGCTAAAATTATTAAATCAGTTAATTTCACACGATAATGGTTCTATTCTTTTTGGAAATGAACCGATAGAAAAGTTAGACAATGTGGTTCTTCGTCGTCAAGTCGTCATGCTGCCACAAAAACCAATCATAGCACCTGGTACTATTTCAGACAATTTAAATCTTGGACTATCTCTAGCTGAAAAACCTTTAGCTACTGAAGACCAGTTGCTATGGTCCCTTAATTTTGTAAAATTAAATAAAAATTTACAAGATTACGCAGATAACTTGTCTAGTGGTGAAAAACAGAGAGTTGCATTAGCTCGAATCATCTTAATGGACCCTAAAGTTTTTTTATTAGATGAACCTTCATCAGCATTAGATGAAGACTTGGAAGAGTTAATAATTACTAGGATGATTGATTACTGTTCTAAGTGTAAAAAAACCGTTATTATGGTAACTCACTCAAGAAAAATCGGACAAAGTTTAGCCGATAAATTAATTACCATGAAAACTGGCAGTCTAACTAGCATTGAAAATTTATCACAGGGGAGGGAATAAAATGGAAGCTGAAGTGGTAGAGTTAAATCTTATTCAAATGGTATCGGCGTATGTATTTGTATTGATTTTATTATTCATAGTTAGAATTAAAAATATTCCTAGGGAAAAAGAAATAATTCTCTCTACTGTAAGAATGACGCTACAATTAATCATGACTGGCTATGTATTGATTTTAATCTTTGATAACAAACATCCCCTTCTCACTATAGCAGTCATCTTAGCTATGGAAGCTTTCGCCATCAATAATATCTACAGCCGAGCGAAGCAAAAATTATCGCCAAAATTTAAAAAAATTATCGCCATATCCATGTTATCAGGTACTTTAATCAGTCTATTCTATTTTATTTTAGTTGTTATCAACGTTACTCCATGGTATGACCCTAGATATTTTATAACTATAGCAGGAATGTTAATAGGCAACTCAATGACAGGTATAACATTGGGAGTGGAAAGGCTTACAGATGGAATGAATGCCGAAAAAGAGTATATAGAAGGATATTTAATGATGGGGGCAGCACCGGTAAATGCGTCTAAAAGAATTATTAATAACTCATTTGAATCAGCTATTCTTCCCACTATCAACAATATGATGGGAATGGGAATTGTATTTTTACCGGGAATGATGACTGGTCAAATTCTATCTGGAATTTCTCCAGTAACAGCAATTTCATATCAAATCGCCATAATGTTAGGTATATTGGGAGGCGTCTCTCTAACTGTAATAACCTTCGTACAGCTAGGATACAAAACTTTTTTTAATGAACAACAACAACTGATTATTGATCGTTAAATTCGTTTTTACAATCTTTACAATAGCCGTAAAATTGTAGTCTGTGGTCACAAATTGTAAAATCATGCTGTTTCTCAATGTTCGTCTCCAATTTATTCAATAGATCGTCTTTAACTTCAAAAATCTGTTCACAGTTAAAACAAACTAGATGATGATGTTGACTCGCACCGATATTAAATAATTCGTAGCGGCTGCACCCATCACCAAAATTCAATCTATGAATAATCCCTAATTCTTCAAATAAATCAAGGGTTCTATAAATAGTAGCAAAACCAATATCAGAGTATTTATTTTTTACCAGAGTTAAAATTTCTTCAGCACTTAGATGTTGATGTCGATTTTCTATAAATACTTCCAGTATAGCTCGTCTTTGAGGTGTTAATTTATAATTGACAAATTTTTCTTCAATCTGGCTAATCTCGTATTCATGATAAGTCAATTTATATCAACCACCTTTCTCAACTTTATTAACAAAACACTATTAGAATCAACTTTAAGGAACTTTACCAAGACAGAGTTGTATAATCATTATTAATTTGATTTTATCAGATTATTAACATATGTCAACAACTTCACTGAATTATAGCGATTATACCAAAATAAGAATATTGCAGTAATAGTCAACACGGCTATTTTTATTTCTATCAAAAAAATAGAAGACATGAGCGTAGCAACACCTAAACCAAAAAACATAAAACTGGACAATAATTTCAATTTTTCTTGAGAACTTTTAGCTCTTAACCTATATCCCAAGTAAATCCCCAAAGCGTCTGCCAACATCATGCCAGCTAGTACACCCAAAAAGGTGAGCAGTGGCGCGCCGTAGTTAGCTGCATAAGCAGCTGTGGCTATTTGCGTTTTATCTCCCATTTCAGCCAGTGTGAACATTACAGCAATAGATAAAAAAGAACCCCAACCACATTCTACAATATGTTCTTGTTTATCATTTTTGTTTTTTTCATATAGGGTCCAAATTCCAAAACCCAAAAAAGCCAGTGAAGCCACGGCTGTAACGACAGTAAAATCAATCATGTTGCCAATATAAGTCCCCAAAATGACAGCAATACCATTACTGATACAAGTGCTCACAAAAACCCCTAACAGTACAGTTCGAGCTCTATAACAGCTTGAGAGACTTACTGCCATTAATTGAGACTTATCCCCCATTTCAGCAAAAAAAATCATCATAAAAGCACCTAAAAATATAGACAAACTTCTTAAACCTCCATATACATGTTGAATTTAAAAATATCAATAATAAAATGCGAGGCCCCAAGCACTTTTGTGTCATAGGCCTCGCTTGCAAGCTCAAAATTCGACTGTGTTAAAGTTGAATGTTGATAACTGAATATAACAGCGCCTAAAATTTAATCCTTGTTTATATTTTACCATATCTGATATGATAAAGGAATAAGACTTAAGTTAAAAGAAAAAACATTTTTTCAAATGCACAAGCGATTGTTAATTTTTATTGATATTGGAGGTTTGCATATGAAATTATTAGTTGTAGTAATAAATGACCGTAGTAAACTAACCCCTATATTGGATAAATATTATGAACTAGGCATTAAAGGTGCCACTGCCGTAGATAGTCATGGTATGGGCCATCTAATAGCTAATCATTTTTCATTTTTTAGTAGATTTGCTGAGATTGGAAATCCAAG
>CAZKUS010000280.1:0-3219 GCA_964556025.1 uncultured Clostridia bacterium
AGTAGATCAGGGAGCCTTAATTTGACTGTTTGGGAGTTTTAGATGTATCAAACTTAAGCATCTTAAGTGAAATTGATATTTTATCGCTATCACCACAGATTATAAACAGTGAATTCACGATAAGTAGTTCAACTTGCGATTGACTGCATCAAGAGTAGCCCTGGCAACAGCTTCTTTCTCGTCTTTGCGAACTACCGAAGATCCCACTAAAAATTCTTCAGTAGAAGCTTGTACTAAAGAAACTCCTACCAGAGCTATTCTGTGGCTGGCAAAATTCATGATACTTACTTCCTCTAATACCAGTGAAAATAACTGATTAAAATCATCATCACCTTCTAAAGCCGCTAAAACAGCTTGAGCGACCAGTCTAGCTTGGTTCTTTTCAGAACCAGGCCCCTCTGTTTGGGCCCGACAGGTTTTTCCTGTACCGTTAAGTTCTACAGAAATTTTGCACTTGGGGCCATTATACTCCATAGCCAAGTTCTGAAGCACCAGTCTTTTATCTTCATTACTGATCAAGTCATCTCCATGATCATCCAATTGAACTACACTGATCTTGCGGTGGTCCAGTTCTACATTGAATTCGACAGCTGCAGCTGTTTCTATATCTCTAACAATTTGTTTTGCTCCTCTGATTTTGTCGGCTAATACGTATATTTCTTGAATAAATCCCTGTTCATCTACATTAACTTTGACATTTATAACTCCTTCCACCTGTTGAATCAGATTGCTCAAATCAGATTTAGTAAGTTCTCGGTTTACAGGAGTGTTATTTTCATTTGACATATCTCTCACCTGACCTAAAAATAGTAGTTATTAATTTGATTGTGTCAGTAGTTAAGTCATCCACTAGTAATTGTGATTCTGCTTATATAAGTAAAATCCTCCCTGAAAATGCTTTTTTTTAACAAATTATAACAACTACTGCTATTTTTACAGCACCTCATAAAAAAACCGACCCTATAGTATGCTGATAAGCTACCATTTGGGTCGGTTCTACTTTCAAATTTCGCTAAGTTTTACTTATTGAGTATTAATCATTTAACCCTTATTACTTGCAGCTTCATTGAGAACTTGTCTCGCTTCTTTAAATAGTGAAATAGCTAGTACAAATAGGACGACTGCTACAATAACTAGCGGAATATTTGAAGGGAAGTTTTCTATAGCGAGCAATATTAGAGCTGCTAATGAGATCAAGAGCATGAGATACATTGGATATTTAAACATGGCATTGCTCTTTCCTAAACGTACCATCCATATAGCTAGGGCTAAAAAGGCAAGAGCGGCTAGTAGTTGATTCGCCGAACCGAAAACAGGCCAAATCACCTCGTACCCATAGAAAGACAAGAAACCACCAATGGCTACTCCAATAACAGTGGCAAAGTATCTATTAGTTATCAATTTTTTATCAAAGTTTTCAGGAGATGTCTCTGTGTAAGTTGCAAAAAACTCTTGAAATATGAATCTTGCAAGCCTAGATGCAGTATCTAATGTAGTCAGCGCAAATGCGGATAATGCTAAAGCCGCAAAAGTTTGAGCAATGTCGAAATCTACTCCTACAGTAGAGATGAATGTCCCCACACCATGAGAGAACACATAAATCGGACCTTCAGCTAGCATTTCATCTAGTTGGCTAGTTGTAACATAAGCAGCTGTAATCAACGCAATAAGTGCTAAGACACCTTCAATTAACATTCCGCCATAACCTATGGGTTTAGCATCTTTTTCAGTGTCCAACTGTTTTGCAGTAGTACCAGAACTAACTAGAGAGTGGAAACCGGAAATAGCTCCACAAGCAACTGTTACAAAAAGAATCGGGAATAAGATGTCACCATCACCCAAATTGAACCCAGTAACGGCTGGAAGTTCGAGCCCAGGACGATAAAATATTAATCCAATAAAGGCACCAGCCATCATAATATAGAGTAAAAATGAGTTTAAGTAGTCTCTAGGCTGCAGCAAAATCCAAACTGGAGTAACTGAAGCGACCATAATATAAGCGATTAAAATAATATTCCAAGTTGACCCTCCTAATTCAAGGGGATACACATTCCCAATCCAGATACAAATAAAAAGTAAAACAACACCAAAAATAGAAGCTAATCTTAAAGGTATTCCACCTTTGTTTACAGCAAAACCAAATATAATCGCCAATCCAATAAATAATAGTGAAGAAGTAGCAGCTTCCGGAGTCGCCACAAAGGCATCAGCAACAGCATTAATAAATGCTGCAACCACCAATATCAGTGTAAACCAGGCAAATACAGCAAAAAGCTTTTTTCCTGATTTACCCATATTGGCTTCGATTACATCACCAATAGACTTACCGTCATGACGAATTGAAGCAAACACTGAACCAAAATCCTGTACACCGCCTATGAATATACTGCCAATAATTATCCAAAGAGCTACTGGAAGCCAACCGAATATACTCGCTGTTATTGGACCGACAATTGGGCCAGCGCCAGCTATGGATGAAAAGTGGTGTCCAAATACTACCGGCGATTTGGCTGGAACATAGTCTTTGTCGTCTTGGAGAGTATGAGCAGGTGTTTTCCTAGACGGATCAACTCCCAATTGTTTTGCCAGCCAGGCACCATAAGTTGCGTAGGCAATAATGAAACAGATAGTACCTACTAGTAATAGCGTTAGACTCATGATTTTACGACCTCCTTGTAAATTTTTTGATATTAAATTACATTAATTCACTACAGCAGATTCTAATTGGTGTTCGTTTTGATCTTTTTGCGGGTAGTAGAGATTCTCTACCTCACTGTCCTTTGGATGATGATAAACAGTTTGATTCATTAGGTCCACGAGAACTAAACGCACTTCACACCAACCTTTGAGATAAAACATAAAGGATTTTTGATATCTAAACCCTTCAATCGTATCAATAGCTTCTTGAGTAGCCCCCTTTTCAGCTACTATCACCCCTGTTATAAAAGTTTTCATGTGATCGGGATGGGGGTTTACTAAATTTGATACAGTGTTCTTAATCTCATGTGCAAATTTTTCGCTCTGCTCTTTAGTAATTTGAGAGTCAAAATTTTTTACTAAACAGTGCTCATTTTTTTCAACACTGTAAACTTTCATTTTCTTTGAAAGCATGAATTTTTCACCAGTTATATTACAGGAAGCTAATAGGTCGTAATTCTCATTTTGCAGTTGGTAATTTTCAAACAAATCGAAGTAATGCATAAGTCTAGTTTGTAAGAG
>CAZKUS010000281.1:0-3205 GCA_964556025.1 uncultured Clostridia bacterium
AATTACAGGGTTTTTTATCATGTTCGAAGATCAGTACAGTGTTGGTGATTATGTAGTAGCTGCTGATGTGTTTGGTGAAGTGAGAGAATTAGGTCTCCGCACTACTAAAATTCGAGAATGGACAGGACAAATACACATAATCCCCAATGGTGAAATCAGTAAAGTTACCAATTACAGCCGCGGTGAAATGCTGGCTTTAGTTACCGTAGGAATAGCATATGAAGAGGATATCGATCGAGCAATTCAGGTTCTCTCTCAAGAAGGTAGAGTAGCTGCTGAAGAGATAAATACAATTGTGGCAGAACCAATAGTCCAAGGAGTAATAGATTTAGCTGATTCTAGTGTAGATATTAGAGTGATCTGTGAAACTGTTCCAGGAGAACAGTGGGCAATTGAAAGAGAGCTTCGACGTAGATTCAAACAGGCTTTAGATCGAGAAGATATCGAGATTCCTTATCCCAGAAGAGTTCTATACAATCGAGAAGATTAATAATAGAAGAATAACACAGTAGTACCAAAAACTACTAAAAGGGTTTTAACTCAATTTACAGAAGTGTTATAACATAAGCGGGCCAGTATTACACAACTATGTTAACTGGACAAGCAAATTATAAATAAGATAGGAGGTGAAATCGTGCCACAAACCAATCTTAGTACAGAATTACATAATGTTAAAACCTCAGTCCAGGCAGGGAATACTGACTTAAATATAATTACCGTCCAAAAGGAATTAATACTCGCTGAAAAATATGCAGTAGAAGCTAAAACAGTACAGAAACTAGCAATGCAGGAAAACATCTTACCAAGCCGTTATCTACGCAATTTCGGCACCATGGGATTCGAAGGCCAATTGTCATTATTGAATTCATCGGTAGGCATTGTCGGTCTAGGTGGGTTAGGTGGTGTCACGGCAGAATTGCTGGCGCGTATGGGAGTTGGTCATCTAATTTTAATAGATAACGACCAGTTTGAAGATAACAATCTCAACCGTCAGTTATTATCCAGAGAAGATAATCTGGGTGAAGGAAAAGTTAACGCTGCTATGCAAAGAATTTCCAGAATAAACTCTGCAGTTTCTACTAGTCCTTACAGTATAGCACTGACAAAAGATAATGCTGAAGAACTACTAAATGGTTGTGATATCGTAGTAGATGCACTGGATAATATGAGTACAAGATTTGTTTTGCAAACCACTTGTAGAGAATTAAATATTCCCATGGTTCATGGAGCCATTGGAGGATTTTCAGGACAAGTAAGCACTGTTTTTCCCACAGATAGAGGTTTGGAAGTACTTTATTCGGGAATCAAAAACGACTCCGATGAATATCAGGATAAATTAGCAGAAGTAGAGCTGGGAAATCCAGCTGCAACTCCGACTATTACAGCTTCCTGGCAAGCTCAAGAGGTTATTAAATTTTTGACAGCCAACGGTGAATTGCTACGGCATAGACTGCTATACCTGGATTCATATACTGGAAACGTAGAAATCATAAAGTACTAAATTTTAAAAATTACTATTATAAACCACTATTAAACCGCCCTGTATAGCCGTTGTAAACGGCACATATCAGGGCGGTTTTTCTCTACCATAAATCAGTTAGGTACAAAATTTATTCACTATAAAACAGTAGTATTAATTTAGCCAGTTATGTTTTCCAACTCTTTTTGCAAACCTGTCAGAAATTCCGAGCTCTTCTCATTTCTCATTTCCAAGTCAATACCACTACTAACTTTTGCCACAGGGCTCTGATCATTTTTCACCTGTTCTACTTTGACCCTAATCACAGACATTCCTTTGTTTTCATCAGAATCAGATTTTAATATTGCCGCTTCCCCTTTTACACTGAAGGCAAAATCTTCATCTTCCATCACATTTATCATAACTTTACCATTTTCCTCGATATTTTTATAAGTATCATGTATTGTTCCGATACTCATAAGTACTGTCTTTTCATCAGGTGAATAAAATAAAGCCATAGGTGCAGTATTAGGAAAACCTGACTTATCAACAGTAGCCACTACTGCAGTTAATTCACCACTATTAAATAATTTTCTCTGTTCTTGAGTTAACTCTGATCCTAAAATTTCAGACATCTGTCATCCCTCCTATTACTGTATATTTCCACTACAAATGTAACATAAAAATAATTAGTTAGGAAATATGATTCTGTGTAATATCTGTTCTATTAAACTCGATTCAGGTTTAGCATATAGTTCTGACTTATGGACAGGTTTTCTTTGTTGAGTTAGTATTTTGTCGTCATTAGAACTGCTTCGCAGATATCCTTCTTCACAAAAGTACTTGTTCGGATGATCCCAATGAATGACTTCTCCTCTAGTATTTTGTAAAATATCCCCCTTAACATTAACTGCCACCCCTTGTGTATGAGCAGATTTAGGATCTAAATTGGCAATTTCTTCACCAGCCGTGGCTGGGACCACTTTCTTTTCAGAATGTATACCTGATATAACAAACATCAACATAAACACAATTACCAAAAAAAGAATCAATCGTTTCCACATAGTACCCCTCCCACTTATCTTAAGACAGTATTAATATTAAATGTTGTTAGCTATAACAACGCCTCGAATACTATAGTTATGACATCTTATCATCAGTTTATGCTATTTTATATCATTACAGTATGTGATAATATATTCTTGTAGTATTGTAAATTTAAGTTTAAGGTTCAGCTAAATTGATTTTTACGTTAGGGTGAATTCCATGACATTATTGTTTGCCAAAAATTTGACCAAAGATTATGGCAGTTATAGAGTATTTGAGCAAGCCTCATTTCAAGTTAATACAGGAGATAAAATCGGATTAATAGGTAGAAATGGAGAGGGCAAAACCACTCTGATCAAAGTTATAACAGAAGAATTAACTCCTGATGAAGGGTATATCGATATCAATAAAAATATTACTATTGGTCACCTATCACAAGAGCCTGAATTTAATAGTGATTCCACTTTATTTGATGAGATGAAAACTGTCTTCTCAGAACTGCTGGAGATCCAAAACAAAATTTCTCAATTAGAAGTAGCTATGAGTGAAACTACCGATGAACAAAAGTTATCGGACGTTTTTCGTAAGTACGGAGAACTGCGAGAAGCTTTTGAACAACGCGGAGGGTACCAGATTGACAGAGACATTAGAAGTGTTTTAAAAGGTCTAGGATTCGAACAACAAGAATTTGAAAAACCT
>CAZKUS010000282.1:0-3198 GCA_964556025.1 uncultured Clostridia bacterium
TGATCATAGATCACTCTTTCATGCCTTTTGTAGATCAAAACTGGAGAGATACTGCTAACTATTACCAACACAGACAAGATACTAATAATTCTAAAGTAGTGTTTCTGTATTCATTGACTAAAATTTATTCAATACCCGGAATACGCATAGGCTATGCCATTACTTCTGAGGCAATAACTAAGCAAATTGAATCTATCCGCAATCAATGGAGTGTCAATCACTTAGCTCAAGTTGCTGCAGAAGAGTGTTTAGCAAAAAATGATTTCGAACAGTCAGCCAGAGAGTTGGTTTGTCAAGAAAGAGCTAAACTGATAAGTGATTTAGAACAATTGGGTTTCACAACCCGTGAAAGCAGTGCCAATTTTATTTTAGTAAAAAACACTGAAGAAAAGATAACAGTCGATGAACTTTGGGATAGTTTAGCCAGGCGCGGTATTTTTATTAGAAAATGCGAAAATTTCCCCGGTCTAGACAAGAGATTCTTTCGAATTGCAGTAAGATTACCGGAAGAAAATGACCGCCTTGTAAATGCAATCCAAGATATATTATCTGATTTGAGGAGGTAACAATGATGAGTAATCAACTAGCTCCCTGTTTGATGTTGCAAGGGACTTCTTCCCATGTGGGAAAAAGTGTTCTAGCTACTGCTTTTTGCAGAATTTTTTCTGATATGGGTTACAAAGTAGCTCCATTCAAAGCGCAAAATATGGCCAATAATTCCTATGTAACCAAAGAAGGCTTAGAAATTGGACGGGCTCAGGGTGCCCAGGCAGAAGCTGCTAGGATTGATGCCCATGTCCTCATGAATCCCATTTTACTGAAACCATCCAGTGACGGCAGCTCTCAGATAGTATTGAATGGTAAACCGATTTCTGATGTAAATGCCCGCGAATACCGGGAAGACTGGACATCAAAACTTTGGACTCATGTTCAAAATTCATTGACAACACTAAGAGAACAGTACGATCTGATAATCATCGAAGGAGCTGGGAGCCCTGCTGAAGTTAATTTGAGAAAAGGCGATATCGCCAATATGAGTGTGGCAAAAGAAGTTGATGCCATCACTCTCCTGGTCGGAGACATTGAAAGAGGGGGTATGTTGGCCTCGGTAGTAGGTACTCTAGAATTACTTCCCAAAGAAGAAAGGGAATTAATCAAAGGAATACTAGTAAATAAATTCCGCGGTGATAAAAGCCTCTTAGACCCCGGTTTGGACTTTTTAGAACAAAAAACCGATAAGCCGATTTTAGGAGTTCTCCCTTATATCCACGAGCAATTAGTTGAAGAAGAGGATTCAGTGGCCCTCTCAGACAAAAAACACAAGAACACAAGTAATGAGCAATATATAAATGATGTAGAAAAACACCAAAAGTATGTAACTGTAGGAATTGTCAATTTCCCCAGAATATCTAATTTTACAGATTTCGAACCATTGGAATTTTGCCCTGGTGTGCAGGTTAAATATTTGGATATGAATACGGAAATAGATTCTAGCATTGATTGTATGATTCTTCCTGGAACAAAGGCTACCATTACTGATTGTCAAGCTTTTATTAATTCACCTTTGGGAAATTCTATCAGGAGTAATGATGTAGCCAATAATTTACCTATCTTAGGTATCTGTGGAGGATATCAGATGCTGGGATACAGTATAGAAGATCCTCATGGTGTTGAGGGACAGCCGGATAAAATAAGAGGGTTGAACTTGCTTCCTTTGGAAACTAAATTTAATGATCACAAAAACACTACTAACAACACCTTATCACTTTCTGATGCTGCGAAAGATCAAGGAGATTTTCAGCTTTTATCAGATAAATCACTGCGTGGATATGAAATCCACATGGGAGAGGTAAATGTCACCCGGAATAGTGCCATCTGGCTCACAGATGAAGAAGGGCAAATTAAAGGTGCTCGTTCACAAGATAATCTGATTTTAGGAACTTATCTCCACGATATCTTTAAAAACGAGAGTTTTATTAATTGGTTTTTACAGTGGGTAAATGATAACAGTCCAAATAAAAACTTACAAAATAGCCGATTAAAGATGGATTATACCGTGGATGATAATGATAAACGCTATGACAGACTAGCTGAGCACATTGTCAATCATATAGATTTAGAAAGCATTTGTAGAAAATTAAGTTTAAACTATCGAATGTGAGGTTTAATTCATGACTACAGGTATTATCTGGGATTTAGACGGAACACTATATGATTTTTATACACCATCTAAACTGGCTCTTTATAGAACCTGGGAGAAAGCTTATTTTCAAGAAATGGTATGCCCACAAAAGAGCCAAGAGCTATTCGACACTCAAAATGGAGAGTACTTGTGGGAGTATAAATTTTGGGAAAGTCTGTACTCAATAAAATCTAAACATCTGTTCACTGACATATCAAAACAGTTTTTAGAACTTGTGATAAATGAGTCGTGGCCTTTAGTAAGTAAAGAGCACAGTAAAGATTTAGCTGAACACTGGTGGAGCAGTTTTTTTGACTCCATAAAACTATATCCCTGGGTCATGTCAGTATTTCATAAATTAGAAAAATTTCAAATACCCATGGGTTTGTTGTCCAACAGTCCTCAAAAAATAGGGGAACTTAAATTAGCCAAGCTGGGATTAACCGAATATTTCGATTCAGATAATATTATTTGGGCTCAGGAAAACAATGAACCTAAGCCAAAGCCGATAGCTTTTTGGCAGCTCTGTAGTATGCTGCATCTTGACCCCGGTAACGCCTTGGTCATAGGAGATAATTACAAAACCGACATTATGGGAGCAATAAACGCAGAAATGAACCATCATTTGTATGTTCCGGGAAAAGAACTTGAATTGTTTACAGCCATTGCCGAAACATTGGAAGGGGATTTGGATTATGTTAGCAGTTGAAAATCTATCTTTAAGTTATTTTCACAAAGAAAATAAAATTCAAGCACTGAATCAAATCACTTTTTCTGTTGAGGCAGGGGAGAGTTTAGGAATTATCGGAGAAACGGGTAGTGGTAAAAGTACTCTTGCCCAGATCTTACTAGATTTGATTACTGTTCCCCATGAAAAAGAGGGGAAAATTGAGATAGATGGACAAGAATTGAGCTCTTTGAGTAAACAAGAACTTAAAGAGCTGCGCTGGAACAAAGTTGCTATTGTGTTCCAAAATTCCTTAGCAGTGTTAAACCCTGTCATGACTCTTGGAACT
>CAZKUS010000283.1:0-3197 GCA_964556025.1 uncultured Clostridia bacterium
TCTTTGAAGAACTTTGCAGCTTCAAATATCACCTTTTCAGCTTCTTGTTTTTGATTTTTTATTTCTTTTCTCATAATCTCTATTACTTCAGTGCCGGCATCTTCTTGAATAATAGAAGAGATATTCTCTTGATATACGTGAATAACAACTATTTCGTCGACATTGCAATTTTGAGTTAGTTCAGAGGCCTTTTTTATAGCTTTATAGCTGTGCTCTGATCCGTCTACACAAACCATGATTTTCATGATTATAAACCTCCTTTTATTGTCTGGCTTTTACAAACACACTGAAATCCTCTCTATCACTCCTTTCTAAATATAATCAAGTTATTTCGACGGTATCAGCTACAAAAGAGCGTGAAGAATCATTGAAACAATACTCCAAAAAACATTATCAGTTAGAAATTTCACAATATTAGCAAATCTTACATATTTTATTCTATATTTTATCATCTAGTTCCTTCTTTAAAGGAAAGATTATATTCATTTAGTTCTACAAACATTTAACTTTAATTAAGCCTCCCTCTATAAATTAATTATTTCTTCAATATACTCTTTATTAAAACAACAGGAGTCTTATGATACAGAAGAGAAGTAAAAATAATAAGCGCTGTTATATTCTTTTATTGCTATCAATATTCAAATTTAACACAGCCAAAAGATAAAAATTATGGGAGGGATTTTTTGCAGATAACAGAAAAGGCTCACAAACTTCAAGATCAGATAGTAAAGTGGCGCCGGGATTTACATCAAATACCGGAAGTGGGACTGGATTTACCAAAAACTGCTGAATATGTAACTAACGTATTAGATGAACTGGGTATAGAATATCAAACTGAAGTAGGTGGTTCGGGCATTGTAGCTTTAATTCGCGGACAAGAAGACGGTTCCACCATAGCTCTTCGCGCAGATATGGATGGTTTGGCAATTAAAGAAGAAACGGGTCTTCCTTTTGCCTCACAAAATGACAATATGCACGCCTGCGGCCATGACGCACATACTGCCATGCTTTTGGGAGCGGCTAAAATTCTTCAGGAGAATAGAGATAAGTTCTCTGGCAATGTCAAACTGTTATTTCAAGCCGCAGAAGAGGGGCCTGGTGGTGCAAAGCCCATGATTGAGCAGGGTGCTTTGGAAAACCCAAAAGTTGAAGCAGTCCTAGGGCTTCATATCGGAACCATTTCTAAAGACGTTGGAAATGGCCAGGTCGGCTTAGGTTATGGTAAGATTATGGCCTGTTTGGATAGATTTGAAGCTACAATTAAAGGTCAGGGCTGTCACGGTGCTCAACCTCACTCCGGTGTCGATCCAGTGGCAATTGCCGGTCAGGCCATAGGTTATATTCAAAATATAGTAAGTAGAGAGGTCAGCCCTACCAATCCCGCTGTGGTCACTATAGGGAAAATTAATGGAGGAAGAGCTTATAATATTATCCCTGATGAAGTCACTATAGAAGGAACAGCCCGAGCCACTGATCAACAGGAGCGGGAAAAGATAGCCACTCGATTAGATGAGATGTTTAAACATGTGGTTTACGGAATGCGGGGAGACTATGAGTTCAAGTATCATTTCGGCTATCCTCCATTGGAAACCGATCCCGAATTTACTAATAACTTTAAAAAGACCTGTGAAAAAGTAATCGGATCTGAAAATATCAAAGAAATGGAAAAACCAACTATGGGCGGGGAAGATATGGCCTATTTCTTGAGGGAAGTTCCTGGTACCTTTTTCTTTTTAGGAGCGGGAAATCGGGAGAAAGGTATAACATATCCTCATCACAATTCTAGATTTGATGTAGATGAAGATGTGTTCTGGAAGGGAACCGCTCTAATGACCCAAGGTGCTCTAGATTGGTTGGAATAACTGTAGAGGAACTATGTGTCATGATAAATTATAAAAGGTGCTGTTCCTTTTAAAGTGTGATTTTATCACTTTTGGAACAGCACCCTTTATAGATAACCTTTAGTTTAAAAGGTTTGTTTTAAAGTTTTTTGTAGCAGAACCACCAGTCTTTGCACTCAATCTCTCCAGAAGAAGCTCTTTCCATTCTTTCTTTGGCTTCTTTTTCAGTTCCTGCTGGTGGGATAATGACACTGTCTGATAGTTCTTTGTTGTTTGGCCAATTTTCAGGTAAAGCAACGCTATTTTCTTCATGAGTTTGTAAAGCTTTTAAGCTTCTGATGATCTCATCAATATTTCGACCGATTTCTTGAGGATAGTACTTAATTAATCGCAATACACCTTTATCATCAACGATAAATACTGCTCTGACAGTATTGGTTCCTAAACCTGGATGCAGCATACCAAGTTCTTCTGATACTCTGCCCATGTCGTCGGCAATTACGGGGAATGGAATTTCCACGTCGAAATTATCATTTATCCATTCTACCCATTTTATGTGTGAAAAAACCTGATCAATAGAAAGTCCAATTAGCTCTGTATTTAGTTGTTTAAATTCTTCATTCTTTTGCGCGAACCCTACAAATTCAGTTGTGCAAACAGGGGTAAAGTCACCGGGATGACTAAATAGTACAAACCACTTACCTTGATAGTCCTCTGGCATCTTTAACGTCCCATGAGTAGTTTTAACCTCAACATTTGGAAACTTCTCTCCTAATAATGGCATTCTTCCTGCGTTTTCAATAGTCATATATACATCCTCCTTATTAATAATGATTCTTATTATCATTAATTACATTCTATAGGGTTAAACTAAAAATGTCAATTGGTTAAGTAAAATTTTTTTGATATTGCAATTTGGTTAGGATTTACAATCAAATTTTTTTATATCATAAATTAAAGGATTTTAAAGTGAATTATCAAATAATTCAAATGAGTAGGGAAATAACAACAAAGGAGGGCCAAAATGGCTGACAAGTTGGTGTATGTTGATAAGACGGTAGATATTTTGGGACCCGAGACCAAAGTGGCTGGTACTGTTGAAAATGGAGGGACTATAGTTGCGTATACCTCTCCCGGATGTTGGGGACCTATGCTTACCCCTGAAATGAGTAGTGGTCATGAAGTGGTGCAGCCTGTGAAAGTAGAAGGAGCTAAACCAGGTGACTCCATAGCAATTACTATCAAAGACATTAAAGTCAGATCGCGAGCTACAAGCTCTGGGGTTGATGCTCCTGAAGAAGGTCGTTTTACTGACGACCCGTTTGTTGCCCCTAAATGCCCCAAATGCAATACTGA